>CAZDQD010000123.1:0-44736 GCA_964507425.1 uncultured Vicinamibacteraceae bacterium | reverse complement strand
TTACGGGCGGCTGCCTATGAGCGTCTTTATCCGGAGTCGGTTGTTAATTTTTACAAGGCAAACTGGCCGCGTCCGCCGTTCGCTACAGATACGAAAGGGTTTGGTTTTCGCATGGGAGAGTTCCCGTTAGTCGAAGCGCCTACGCTTTTGATTTATGGCGAAGAGAGTGGCCCGTTTAAACCCGAAACGCTGAATGACATGTGGCGCTGGGTCCAAGGTTCCTTGACGGTTGATATTTTGCCTGGGGTTGGTCACGGACCGCACACACAGGTTCCAGAGGTCGTGACGCCGCGGATTATTGAATGGTTAAATCGTAACGTTGAGGGCGCACAATGACGGTCGTTGCACGAGCCAGTATCTTTCGGATGTTGGTTCGGTGCGCACTCGTTGTGGTGTCCGGCGTTGCCGCGACCATCGTTGTTGGGGCCCAAGGTGGCACCGACAATGGTGAATGGCGCGCTTATGCTGCTGATAGTGCAGCGACGAAGTATTCACCACTTGATCAGATTACTGCTGATAACTTTGGAGATCTTGAAGTCGCGTGGCGATGGGATTCGGTTGATACTCATTTAAGTCACGTTGATGAACTTGGTCGCGGGTCTCTGGTAGCTTCGGACGTTGTGTTTGATCAGCTTGAGGCTGCCGAGCCGGGCCTGTGGGTGACGCGCCCTCGCACGTCACGTATTGTAGCTACGCCGATCATGGTCGATGGCGTCCTCTACATTAGTACTCCGCTCTACCAAGCTGCGGCCATTGATGCACGAACAGGTCAGACGTTATGGGTGCATGATCCACGCACGTACGAAGCTGGAACTCCTGCGCCGGCGCCATGGACTCATCGTGGCGTCTCGTATTGGGCGAATAATGGTCGCGCACGTATAGTGTGGGGAACGGGCGATGGGTACTTAATAGCGGTCGACGCCGAAACATGTATTCCCGCGGAGGACTTTGGCGATGGTGGGCGGGTTGACCTGACGGCGAACCTCCCCCGTGCGGTGAGGGGACAGCGCGATAATCTGAATTTGTTGCCGTTGTCATCGCAATCGGCTCCTCTCGTAATTGGCAACACGATCATCGTCGGTTCGTCTATCAATGACTTCTCTATTACAAAAGAAATGCCACCTGGGTTTGCGCGTGCGTACGACGCTCAAACAGGAGATCACCGTTGGGATTTCCATAATATTCCGCAAAGCGCGGACGAGTTTGGTGTCGACACGTGGCTGGACGAGTCATGGCGTTACTCAGGCAATGCGAATATGTGGGCTAACCTCAGCGCCGATGAAGAACTGGGGTACGCGTATCTTCCCACGAGTACTCCAACCTCCGATTACTATGGCGGACACCGCCTAGGTGACAATCTTTTTGCGGAAAGTCTTATTTGTGTTGATTTGGAAACCGGTGAGCGCGTGTGGCATTTCCAAATGGTGCACCATGGTGTGTGGGATTACGACAATCCGACCGCACCAAACTTACTAGACATTACGGTTGATGGCCGTCAAGTTAAAGCGGTGGCTCAAGTTACCAAACAAGGGTTCGTGTACGTCTTTAATCGCGTGACAGGTGAACCCATTTGGCCCATTGAGGAGCGGGTGGTTGCGACTGATACCGACCTTGAAGGAGAGGTGCTCGCACAGACGCAGCCATTTCCCACGAAACCACCAGCGTTTGACGAGCAAGGAGCGACCATTGATGATTTGGTCGACTTTACGCCTGAGATTCGGCAGATGGCAATTGACGCCGTAGACGGATTTCGACTGGGACCTCTCTATACGCCGCTGTCACTGAATGGCACGATTTTTCGACCAAGTGCTGGTGGTGGGGCTAATTGGTCGGGTGCGGCGGTTGATCCGGAAACCGGGATCCTATACGTCCCCTCGCGTAACGTTCACACTGTGATGCGTTTTCGCGATCCAGAGCCAGGGGAACCATCGACCTTAAGGTATATCTTGAGTCGGGGGGATGCTTCGTTCATCGAGGCCGGTAATCCCAGACGTCGACCGGTTATGCCGCAGGGGTTACCCCTCTGGAAGCCGCCGTATTCACGGATGACTGCGATTGATATGAATCGTGGTGAGCATGTGTGGATGCGACCTCTCGGCAACGGTGACCGTTACCGCAATCATCCATTACTTCGAGATCTTGATTTGCCTCCACTTGGAGGAGACGACAGTCGAAGTGGTCCTGTCTTAACGAAAACCTTGCTTGTGCATGCTCTAACTACTGGTGGAGCTAATAACGGTCCGCAGCTTGTCGCGTATGACAAAGCGTCTGGTGCAGTCGCGGCTTCAGTCGACTTACCGAGTGGTGCGGTTGGGACACCGATGACCTACATGGTCGACGGGCGTCAATTCATTGCACTCACAGTGGGTGGTGAAATTCCGCAGTTGGTTGCCCTTGCGCTGCCTCAGTGATGTACCATTTTTTCTGCATGTTGCACTTAGTGTGTCTTGATTGCTATCAGACGTGTCCGGACCGGGTAAGCGATGCTCGCGAACGTGACCGGCATATGGCTGTCGAGTTCGCTGAACAACTTAAAGAGCAATAACGTCTTGTGACGATTTCATCGTAAATGCGATCAGAATTGGCCTGGCGAGGTCGGGAATTGTTTGCCAGTGACGGATGGAGGCAGGAATTGTCTGCCTCTGAAAGAGTGGCTCTTGACGTGTTTGTCCGACAAACGTCGGACCGGCTACCTGAAACGATTAACCGGTCGATCGCATGCTTCCCGAATCTTTCGGTGCTTGCAAAACAGGTGTCACATAGTCTGGAACACGGGACTGGCGCAGTAATGCTTTCTCAGTTTGTGTCGTCTGCTTGGGATACTCGTGCTGCGGCACGAGCGTTTTGGACGTTCGCACTGCAACTCGGAACACCTGTGTCTCAGAGCGCAACAGGACAACGTCTATTTGACGTTCGCGACGAAGGTTTTGCCCCGACCGATCCACGTTTTAGAGGTCCGATGTCGAGTAAACGGCTGAGCTTTCACACCGACCGGTGTGATGTGATTGCGTTCTTGTGTCTTCGGCCTGCTTCTAACGGTGGTAAAACATACGTTGTGAGCTCTGTCGCGGTTCACGATGAACTTCGTCGACGGCACCCGGAAGTGTTGGCGGTTCTTAACCAACCCTTCCCGTACCTCCGACACACAGTTGATCGCGGCAATGCACGGCAGTATGTCGAGCTTCCAATATTTTCGGAATGTGACGGTTTTTTTGCGGCACACTTTTTACGGGTATTAATCGACCGTGCCGATCGATCTGCTGTCGCACCAGAATTAACCGGTCCCCAACGTGTCGCACTCGATACGTTGGAAGCCGTCGCCGAGGATTCTGCACTGCATGTTTCGTTCAACATGGCCTCTGGCGATGTGTTGCTGCTGAATAATTGGACGACATTTCACCGGCGTGGTGAGTTTACTGATAGTCGTAATGCTGAAGAACGACGCCACTTGCTTAGGATTTGGCTCGCCATGCGAAATAGTCGTCCGCTGGCTCCATGTTTTAAGGAGCATTTCGGATCAACGGTCGCGGGAGCTGTTCGGGGGGGCATGCGCCCAGTAGTAACGGCGTGACTGTCTGTTTTGATTTCGATTTCTGTACAATCACGGTCGTACAGCAAGATGTTGTAGTTACTTGAGTTCATTGCAACGCCGGAGGTAGCGCAGGTTTGGATAACACCACAATGGATTTCGGTAGTCGGGATACCATCAGTTGGGACACGTTGAGTGCGATGGTGGCTTTTCATGTGCTAGCTGTGGTTGCATTGTTTTATGTGACCTGGAGCGCATTGCTGGTTGCATTTATTTTGCACTGGGTTTGTATCGGGTGGGGAATTGGGATGGGGTACCACCGCCTGCACACCCACCGCGCCTATAAGGTGCCTCGCTTCGTCGAGTATTTCTTGGCTGTCTGTGCGACGCTGACGTTGCAGGGTGGTCCTATTTTTTGGACGGCGGTTCATCGCATTCACCATCAGTATTCTGATGATACTGGCGACCCTCATACCCCGCGCGATGGTAAGTGGTGGTCACATATGTTGTGGACTATTTTTGGTGAAGCGTTGCATTCAAATACCGCCGTGGTGGGGAAGTACGCACCAGACCTCATGCAAGATCGCTTTTACCGAGTGCTCAATACGTGGCACTGGGTGCCTCTTGTGGCACTTGGCATTTCCCTCTATCTGATTGGCGGGCTGCCTTGGTTGTTGTGGGGGGTCTTTTTTCGGGTCGTCTTCGGACTGCATGCCACATGGCTGGTTAATTCAGCGACGCATTTGTGGGGCAAGCGTCGCTTTGAGACGCCGGACGATTCTAAGAACTCGATGTGGGTTGCTTTGTTGACGTTTGGTGAGGGCTGGCATAACAACCACCACGCGCTTCCACGTTCTGCACGCCACGGGTTGACGTGGACTGAAATCGATCTGACGTGGATGCAGATTCGGTTATTAGAGATATTAGGGATCGCTACTGACGTTCAAGTGCCGACGCGTGAGCAGGTTGAAAGCAAAGTGGCGTCGGCGGAGAGACGCGCGGCGTGAATTCCCCGGGCGGTTGTTTCTTTTTTTTCAACGACAATGTGGCGAAAACTTTTTGTAGCTAGCGGACTGTTCGTCGTGCTCGGCTGGTTATTTTGGCAGTCAGTGCAGAGTAGTTTGTCGGAACCCTATGTGATCGATCAGTCACTGGTAGCGGAGTGGCGCCTGGTGATGCGCTCACCGATGCAGGCTGGTGTGGGACTTCTCGCGTTGCAGCCGACGGACCAATTGCGAGCAGAGCTGTTTCAGCAGATATTTGGTCGAACTATGGAATCGATGACATCGCCGGTCGAGGCTGCGATACCAATCATTTTACGTGAAGAGTACGCTGGCTTGGTCGCCCGTGGCATGTCACCGGATGAATTGCGGCCTCTGGCTGAAGCGGCTGGTGTGGCTGACACTGCGCCACGGCCACTGTGCATCGGTGTTGTCCGTGAAGCGGTTACAGGTGGGTCCCGTCAACTCTACTACGCGTTGTTCGCGTCAGCGGCAGTTGATGAATTTCGGCGTCGACTAGTGGAACTGGTGGGCGACGGCGGAAGCGCGAGTGACTCGTTTGAGGCTTCACCTTACGCGCTTGTAATCCCGTTGGCTGCATCTGACGGAGATTTTCAAAGCTGGTTTCCGCTGCGTGTGACCGAGACTGACTGTCTAGCGCCGCTCCACGTAGGTTAGCGTGGCTAATTCAGGATGGCGTCGTAAACCGCATCTGTGAAAGCCTCTCGAAAGCCGTTGCCGTGGGCAGGTGACGCCGCGGCCATAATAATCGTAATCATGTCTTCTTCTTGATCGATAAAAAACCGTGTTCCTGAGGACCCGTCCCACCAGAAGGTTCCTTCGCTGACAGGGAACGGGAACTGTTCACCATCGATCACCACGCAGAACCCCAGTCCCCAGCCGCGTCCCGGCTGTGGGTCAGAGAAGCCGATGGGCAAGATGTCGTCGGTAAGGCGGTTATTCGTCATGAGAGAGACGGTCTCAGGTTTGAGCACTTGATTGCCGTTGAGTGTGCCGCCGTTGAGAAACATTTGGGTGAACCGTAGGTAGTCCGGAACTGTGGAGACGAGCCCCACGCCTCCTTCAGTGAGCGTGGGCCGTTCAGTAAAGGGGACGACCTCAATGGCGTGTGGTCGAAGAGTGCCTTCACTGTTGGGGCGGTATGCGGGTCCGAAACGGTCTCGCCGTGACGGGTCGACCCAAAAGACGGTGTCTTTCATACCAAGTGGTTTAAACACGCGTTCGTTCAAGAATGCGTCAAGTGACACACCAGACCAGACTTCGATTAGGCGACCAAGGATGGTGGTTGAAATGCCATAACGCCACCGTGTACCTGGGTCTTCGTAGAGCGGCATGCGAGCTGCATTAGTCACCATTTGTTCGAGGCTGATTGAGCGGAGACGGACTTGCTCGGCGCGATACATCGCAGAGTGGCGGCCTCCGAGTCCAGAGGTATGCGTCAAGAGGTGTTCGACCGTGATGTGTCCACGGCGTGTCCGTGTGTTGGTTAAATCCGGATTCGAGGCATTGTGGAACACGCGTTGGTCTTCGAATTCGGGGAGATATGTTGAGATCGGGTCATCAAGTTTGAACGCGCCTTCTTCCCACAAGATCATCGCAGCAAGGCTAGTGATCGGCCGTGTCATCGAGTAGAGCCTAAAGAGTGCGTCAGTGGGCATTGGCTTTTTCGCATCAAGGTCGATATGTCCGAAGGATTTAAAATAGGCAACCTTTCCTCGTCGCACCACTGCAGCGACTACGCCAGCGACATCGCCGTTGGAGACGTGTTGTGTGAGCTGTTCTGTGGCCCGTTCGAGTCCTTGTGGTGAGAGACCGACTGCTTCCGGAGGTGCTGTGGACAGGTCTTGCGCTGAGATAGTTGAAGTTAGCGCCAGTAGGAGAGAAACGGCGAAGGTGAGTTGACGGTAGCTCATATTAGGGCTGCTCCATTTTCTGCCTGAGAGATTGTACGCGGGATAGTAGTTAATCTTAGTGAAACCCATCTTTGCGTGTTACAGCGGTGTGCTACACTGCGCGTCCCTTCTTAGGTTGTCATCTACTGTAATGGACGCTGCCACTCAACCATCTGCGAGACGCAATATTGCCATTATTGCGCACGTTGACCATGGCAAGACGACACTCGTTGACGCGCTGTTTCGCCAGAGCGGTGTGTTTCGTGCAAACGAGCAAGTTACTGACCGGGTGCTCGACAGTATTGACCTTGAACGTGAACGTGGCATCACAATACTCGCGAAAAATACGGCCGTCCATTATCAAGATGTGACAATAAATATCGTTGATACACCGGGCCACGCCGATTTTGGGGGTGAGGTTGAACGGACACTGACGATGGTCGACGGTGCCCTTCTGCTCGTTGATGCATCGGAAGGACCGCTACCACAGACGCGATTCGTGTTACGTAAAGCGTTAGAGCGAGGATTAGCACCTATTGTCATTATCAACAAAATTGATCGTCAGGATGCGCGACCTCAGGAAGTGCTTGATGAGGTATACGACTTGTTTATTGATTTGGATGCGACTGACGCCCAAATTGATTTTCCTGTCGTGTACACAAATGCGAAGGCTGGAACGGCGACGACCGACATCGAAGTGCCTGGTGACACGCTCCGTCCATTGTTCGAAGCCATTGTTCGTTATGTAGAACCTCCTGGTGGTGATGCGGAGGCGCCGCTGCAGTTATTAGTGGCTAATCTGGACTCGAACGACTATCTCGGAAGGATTGCGATCGGGCGCGTGTTTAACGGTGCCGTGAGCATAGGCGATGAGGTTGTGGTGGCCAAATTGGACGGCAATGTGCAACGAACGCGTGTGACGAAGCTGTATGCGTTTGACGGACTGGATCGTGTCGACATTACCTGTGCGACTGCTGGCGATATTGTCTGCCTCGCCGGTATCAGTGACATCACGATTGGTGAAACGATTACCGACCCCGAGACTCAGACACCTATTCCACCGATTCATATTGATGAGCCGACTGTGTCGATGATTTTTGGTGTGAATACTTCACCCATGGCTGGCCGTGACGGACAATTCGTCACGTCTCGCAACTTGCGCGATCGTCTTGAGCGAGAATTGGTTGGCAATGTGTCGATTCGTGTTGAACCGACAGATTCAGCCGACCAAATGAAAGTGATCGGCCGCGGGGAATTGCAGCTCTCTATCCTGATTGAAATGATGAGACGCGAAGGTTACGAATTGCAGGTGTCACGGCCTGAGATTGTGACCAGGTCAGTTAACGGGTCGACGGAGGAGCCCGTGGAGGACCTCGTCATAGATGTCGCCGAGGACTACCACGGGGTGGTGATTGCCCAACTAGGGACGAGGCGTGCCACGATGACGCGAATGGTGAATCATGGCAGTGGACGGGTGCGGCTTGAATTCCGGGTTCCCACGCGTGGGTTGATTGGCTTTCGCTCTCAATTTCTTACCGATACCAGAGGAACCGGGATCATGAATCACTTGTTCGCGGCGTGGGAGTCGTGGCACGGGCCTATCAGTGGGCGGCCGACAGGTGTGTTGGTGGCCGACCGTCCTGGGAAGACCACTGCATATGCGCTCTACAATCTCCAGGAGCGCGGCGATATTTTTATTGAACCAGGTGTTGAGGTGTACGAAGGCATGGTGATTGGAGAGAATGCGCGTCCGGCGGATTTGGATGTGAATGTTACGAAAGAAAAAAAACTGACCAACATGCGGTCCTCAACAGCGGAGGAGGCGATTCGACTGGTGTCGCCACGGTCGTTGAATCTTGAGCAGGCAATTGAGTTCATTAACGATGATGAACTCGTTGAAATTACTCCTCGGAATGTTCGTGTCCGGAAGCGAATTTTGCCGTCAAATCAGCGTCGTACGAAGGAATCCTCCCCATAGAGAGGTGCACTGCTGGGACACCGACCTGGGACGTGAGTTGCGTCATGGTGCAACGGTTTTTAGAATAATCTCCATTGGGCTTGCGTTTTAGGCCCTGTCAATGGCACGCTGTGCGAAACGTGTACCGTAGGAGGACTCAATAATGATCCGGAGATTTGGTCTGTTGGCCGTAGTAGCCCTGCTTGGCGTCGCTGTCGCGTGTGGTGGTGGCGGTAGTGGAGAAATGGAATCAATGGACGACGGGCATGACATGGCCGAGATGGCACCTGGTCCCACTACGGGTGACGGCGCGCCAATGTTTGAAGTCGATCCGTTTTGGCCAAAGCCAATGCCAAACAACTGGCTGCTGGGGTCGACGATTGGTGTCGCGGTCGATTCGCGCGACCATGTCTGGATTGTGCACCGCGGCAATCTCGGTGCGAACGAAATGCCGGCCGCGCTTGACCCGCCATTTGCGGCGGAGTGCTGCTTTCCCGCACCACCTATTCTGGAGTTTGACCCCGAGGGTAATCTAGTCGGACATTGGGGTGGTCCTGGCGAAGGCTATGACTGGCCTGATTCAAACCACGGTATCACCGTCGATCATATGGACAACGTCTGGATCGGTGGTAACGGTGGCAATGATTCACACTTTCTGAAATTTACCCGCGCGGGCGAGTTCTTGCTGCAGATTGGCGAACATGACCACGAGGGGCCAGACAGTTTGTCGACCACGCGCTATTCGCAGGTCGCGAAACTGTCGTTTGATGCTGATGCGAACGAAGTGTACGTTGCTGATGGTTATGGCAACAGGCGTGTAGCCGTTGTGGATATGGACACTGGCGAGTTGAAGCGGTTTTGGGGCGCCTACGGTAACGAACCGGATGATGCGGAGTTGCCGCGGTACGACCTAGCGGGTGCTCCAGCGAATGGAGAGGTTCGAACGGATACGTCTGGAACGCCGCAGTTCCGCAATCCAGTGCATTGCGCTGACCCGACGCATGATGGTCTTGTGTATGCATGTGACCGGCCTGGAAATCGTGTTCAAGTGTTCGAGAAAGACGGCACATTTGTCGAAGAGATTTATCTTCAAACTGAGACGTTAGGTGCTGGGGCTGTGTGGGACATTTCGTTCTCAACTGACCCAGATCAGACGTTCGCGTACGTTGCTGATGGAATGAATGAGAAAGTCCACGTGTTACGCCGTAAACCACTCGAGTACATTTATAGCTTTGGCAGTGGTGGTCGAATGGCCGGGCAGTTTTACGGCACGCACAGCATAGCGACCGACTCTCAGGGGAACGTGTACACCACGGAAACTTACGAGGGAAAACGGGTGCAGAAGTTCCGTTATACGGGAATGGGTAATCCAACAGGCGACGTTGGCGTTCCACGTCCGCAATAATTTCTTCTGTTTGGAGTTAGATAGAGTTTGTGGCGATGAGGCCGGGTGAAATGCCCGGCCTTTCGTCTGTACGGTGAGGTTCGCTACTATAGACACACGTAAGACATCGGAGTGGACTGAAGATGAGACAGGATATGCGGTACGGAGTGCTTCTTTTGAGTGGGTTGTTAGTCACTGGCTGTGCGGCCGAAGAGCCGACTGGGCCGCCGTTCGACATGCGACACGACGTGCGTGACCTTATGGCGGGGCTGATCGATCCGGCCGCGGATGGCCTTTGGGATGCGGTTGGCACTGTTTTGGATGCCGATGGTGAGCATTACACAGCACCGGAAACAGAAGAAGATTGGATTGCAGTTCGGGCTTCAGCGATGACGTTGATCGAAGCTGGGAATCTCATCATGATGGGAGACCGGCCGGTCGACGATGGTCAATGGATGCAGTATGCGCAAGACATGATAGATGCAGCTGCGGTTGCACTTGCTGCAGCCGAGGCTGAGGATCCTGATGCAGTCTTTGATGTTGGTGAATCCGTTTACAACAGCTGTAATGCTTGTCACGCGATTTACTGGATTGGTGACGAGCAGCGTGGTCGAACCGTTGGGAACTAGCGTTCCATTAGCTTGCTGAGTAACGGTGTCGACGTAACGTTGGCGCAATACCAATCAGACGGCTGTTATACTACTTGAACAATTTGACGCTTCCTGATGGCTTTGGGAAGTGGGTGAGAATCCCACACGGTCCCGCCACTGTGAGTGGGGAGCGGAGCGATACGTAGGCGCGCTTGCGCGTCCACCACTGTGCTGAGAGAGCATGGGAAGGTGTCGTCGTTCCGCGGTGATCCACAAGTCAGGAGACCAGATCGTCAGGCGTCCTCTTTTCTGGCGTTGCAAGCCGCACTGCCAGGTTTCTGTCGGCGCGTGGTACGCCGAAAGGGGGTTTCTTGGGTTTCGGGTCTCACATCTCTGCATTCTCATCGGTTCTATCCCGCGCTGCGATTACGGTTGCGGTCGGTTGTTGTTTGACTGTGTTTTCTCAGCTGTCGTGGGCTAACACCCAGCCTGCTGGAGGACCGGTTGTCGGTAGGGTTGTCGATCAGCTCGATGCGGCCGTGTCGGCGACGGTCGTTCTTGTGCACGAGAATCTGGCTGTAGCGGAGGTGCAGGCAGATGAGTCGGGAAGGTTTATCTTTCGAGATGTATCCTCCGGCCGATTTTGGATTGAAGCCTATGCGCCAGGGTTCGCACGTGCACGGTCCGCGCCGTTTTATGCCGGATCTAATGAGACGGGACCGGTTACGGTGGTCTTGTCTGTTGGACCGATTGTCCAGCATGTGGTTGTGACAGCCTCGGCCTCGGAACTTCCGGAAGGACAGAGCGGTTCGCCGGTATCGGTTCTTACCAGCGATGCACTCGAGCAACACGGCACTCCGATGTTACTTGGCGGGTTACGTTCGATTCCGGGATCGAACGTGGTTGAAACCGGTGGCCGAGGTGGCACGGCCTCACTGTTTCTTCGCGGTGCGGCTTCTGACTTCAATAAAGTGTTGATCGATGGGGTGCCGGCTAACGATATCGGTGGCGCCTTCGACTGGGATGCGATAACAACTACTGGTGTTGAACGCGTTGAGGTACTTCGAACCTCCAATAGCGTCCTCTATGGTGGGGATACGTTGGGTGGTGTGATTAGCGTGGTTACACCGCGTGGCCGGTCTACTGTTCCTGACGTCCAATATAGTGCCGACGGGGGCACGTTTAATACATTTCGTAATGAATTAACTGTCGGGGGTGTCGGCGGGCGTATGGATTATTTCGCTGCCGTATCACGTTTCAATACGGATAATGCGCTACCCAATAATGCTTATCGGAACACAACCGGTGTGGCTCGTTTGGGTGCGTTGGTTGGCTCGGTGACGGATTTAAGTGTGACGCTGCGCCGTGTCAACACAAGCTATGGTAGTCCGGGGACTGTGTCGTTCCATGGTGTCGCGGATGACTCGCTGCAGACGAATGCACTGACTTTTGCCGGGGTGCGTGCTACCAGTCATGTTACAGATCGGTTGCAGACAGATGTTCAGTTCGGATCCCTGGACCGAACCATCACGTTTGATAATCCAACGGCGACCGGTGAGGCGTACGATCCATTTGGGTTCGGTGCGAATTACCTTGGCGATCAAGTTTCGATTGTTGGTGCGAATGGCTACCAAACGACGGGGCGAGCGATTCTTGATTATGGGGGCATCTATCCGTCAATTTTTACGAGCGATACAACGAGACGCTACCTATCTGGACGGGCGAGTTACTACGTTACGAGCAGTCTGGAGTTGTCGGGTGGTGCGCGTGCTGAACGTGAAGCCGGCATTTCTGGGGTTAGCGCGAAAACAGTCCGAACGAACGCCGGGGCATTTGTTGAGGCGCGCGGCAGTTTGCTGAATCGAGTCTACTTAACGGGAGGTGTTGGCGTTGAAGAGAATGGACTGTTTGGACGTGCCGTAACTCCACGTATTGCCGTGGCGTTTTACGGGCGGAATCCCACCACGAGTCACACAGTGGTTGGCGAGACCAAGCTGACGTTCAACTTGGGGCGTGGCGTTAAAGCCCCGAGTGTTCTTGACGAGCAGTCGGCGTTGTATGGTCTGCTTGGTCCCGGAAGTGGCTCGACCACGTCATTTCGTCTCGATCCGATAGGGCCCGAACGAAGCAGGAATCTCGACCTTGGTGTTGAACAGGTTCTGGTAGGTGGACATGTACGCCTGCGTCTCTCGTACTTCGATAACAGGTTCACGGATCTCATTGAGTACGTTAACAAGACGACGCTGCCGCAGCTGGGGGTGCCGATAGACGTTGTCGGCGCGGTCCCCTTCGGCGCGACAATAAATGCTTCTTCCTACACAGCACGCGGTGTCGAAACGGCAGTTGATGTTCAGGTCGGCGGGTTTCGGTTGTCTGGCACCTATACATTCGTTGATGCCGAGGTGACGAAATCTTTCAGCAGTAGTGCACTCACGCCTGTTTTCAACACGAGCTACCCAGATATTCCGATTGGACAGTTTTCTCCGCTTGTGGGTGCGCGCCCCTTTCGCCGACCGACTCATGGCGGCAGTGTCTTCGCGTCTTACACCCGGGCGCGGATGCAAGTGTCGATGGCTGGGGTTTTCGTTGGCAAATCCGATGACAGTACGTTTCTGTCTGATGCGTTCTTTGGGACGTCGATGTTGCTCCCGAACCGCGACCTGAACGAAAGTTATCAAACGTTGAATTTGAGTGCGGCGTACCAACTTCATTCTCGCCTTCGGTGGTACGTCACCGTTGAGAATTTACTCGACCAAGGTTACGAGGCTGTGATCGGGTTTCCATCGCTGCCACGTACTCTGCGAACAGGGGTGTCTGTGGCGTTAGGGAGTCAATAAATGTCAATAGCAATGAGATTAAAAACGTGTGAAAAGTGTGTAAAACTTGGGTAAAAAAATGTAATTAGCAGTCAATAGAAAAGAAGTTTTGTTAGGATTTATACCCTAGTTTGAGAAGAAACATGGACACACGGGTAGTCTCTGAGGCCCTCTCGAAAACTTTACTCTATTGGTTTTATTCATTTGGCATTACGCATAAAAAAAAGGAGATGTTTGGTGCTTCGTAGTCGTCGGTTTTGTACTTTTTTGATTTGTGGGTTTGTGTTTTTTGGTGGTTCCCTTACTGCTGAGGCTCATCATGGCGAGGTTACGGGTCACGTATTTGACGAAACGGGCGGTGTGCTGCCTGGTGTGACGGTGGACCTCGAGGTCGTTGCTACCGGGGAAGTCCGGTCGGTCGTCTGTGACGACATGGGTGCCTACGTGTTTGATGACGTGCCTCATGGGGCCGTGGTTGTAACATTTCGACTCATCAACTTTTCTGCCTTTCGGCGCGAACTCGTCATTCGGGATGCCGATGATGAGACGGTACTGGATGCGGTACTCACGCTCGGCCTTACGGCTGATGTCGTCGTGACGGGCGCACGAACATTTCGCAATTTGGCCGAGCTCGACAATCCTCGAGAGAACCTAGTCGGCATCGCAAATTCTGCGAGTGTCGGTGCTGTCACTGCAGAACAATTAGGGGCGCGACCGATTATGCGTCCAGGTGAGGTGCTTGAGGCTGTTCCAGGCATGATTGTGAGTCAGCACAGTGGAGAGGGTAAAGCGAATCAGTTTTACCTTCGCGGATTCAATCTGGACCACGGGTCTGATTTCGCAACAACTCTTGCTGGCGTTCCAACTAACGAGTCGTCGGGAGCGCATGCTCATGGCTACAGCGACATCAATCTGGTTATCCCTGAACTGGTAAGTGGTATTCAATACACGAAGGGGCCGTATTTTGCGGAGCATGGCGATTTCTCAGCGGCAGGGAGCGCCAATATTAATTATGTGAATCGTCTCGAACAACCGCTGTTGAGCATCAGTGCCGGTGGCCAGGGGTGGGGACGCGTGTTGGCTGCAGCGTCTCCTGAGGTTGGTGCTGGCAACCTGTTGGTTGCGCTGGAACTCGGGAAAAATAATGGGCCATGGGTCATGCCTGATGAGATGCGTAAGGCCAACGGTGTGGTCCGCTATAGTCGCGGTGACGAACGAAACGGATTTTCAATCACGGGAATGGGGTATTCCGCGAATTGGCATGCCACGGACCAAATACCCAAACGTGCGGTCACACAGGGGTTGATCTCTCGATATGGGAACATTGATAACTCGGATGCCGGACGAACGTACCGTCATTCCTTGGCGGCCGACTTCTTACGCTCCGACGCGAACCACTCCACGCGCGTCACAGGGTATGCGTTACGTGGTCAGCTGAACCTTTTTCAGAACTTTACCTACTTTCTTGAACACCCTGTCGATGGCGACCAGGTTGAACAAGAGGGAAGCCGCTGGATGACTGGCGGCAAGCTGGTGCATCGGCGACTCGGTCGTGTTGGGCGTTTTCCGACTGAGGGTAGCGTCGGTGTATCTGTCAGAAATGACGCGGTTCCTACAGTTGGCCTCTACAACACGATTCGCCGGTTACGTGTGAATACGATTCGGAATGATCGCGTCCAGCAAACAACGATTGGCGTGTTTGGGCAGGCCGAAGTTGAGTGGACTCGATATTTTCGGACAACGTTGGGTATTCGGGGGGACGGCTATCGCTACGACGTGGTTGCACAGCGATCGCTGAATTCTGGGTCTGGCACTAGTGGTCTGGTGAGTCCGAAGTTGAGTGCAGCCTTGGGTCCATGGCGAGGGACAGAGGTTTATGTCAACTATGGTGAAGGCTTTCACAGTAACGATCCACGATCTGCTACCACGCGTGTAGACCCGGTTAGTGGCGAGGCTGTGGTTGGCGCCACCCCGCTTGTGCCAGCTGTTGGATACGAGGTGGGCATCCGGACCGTTACAGTGTCTCGCGTACAGTCGACCGTGGCGTTGTGGCAGCTGGCGTTCGATTCAGAATTGGTCTTCGTGGGAGATGCCGGCATCGCCGAGGCCAGTCGTCCAAGCGAACGCAATGGTATCGAGTGGACGAACTACGTGCGGCTGACTGACGACATTACGGGAGAGCTGGACCTGTCACTGTCAAAAGCACGGTTTGCTGACGTCGACCCAGCTGGAAACTTTATTCCCGGTGCGCTTGACCGTGTTATGGCCGGTGCGATCACATTTTCGGCGCAGCGCCCAGTCTTTGGAAGTTTACGGCTGCGGCACTTTGGTCCACGGCCGTTAATTGAAGACAACAGTGTGCGGTCGGAACCGACGACCATCTGGAATGGCGAACTCGGTGTTAACCTGACGGACCGACTCAACATTACGCTTGAAGGGTTTAATTTGTTGAATAGCGATGTTGCTGATATTGACTACTACTACACCTCCCGTCTTCCAGGAGAGCCAGCGGGCGGCGTGGATGATATTCATTTCCATCCGTCCCTTCCACGCATGGCGCGTGTCATGCTGAACGCAACGTTCTAGCGGCCACGCCAGTTCTTACAGGCATTTGGTCTGGATAGGACGCACGCCTGTCACGCTTCGGGCATACTTCTTTTGCGAGAGTCACACTGTTAATGTAGCGGCTCAGAAGCAGTGAGTCTGTGGAGTATTTGTTGTAGTGACGCAACCGCGTGTACAAAGACCCCTTCGGTGGAACGTGTGGTGTGACTGGCGCCGCTGGCTGGTCTATACCCATCGGTGGCTAGGTATAGCGGGCGGTCTGCTTTTTGCAGTTTGGTTTGTGTCCGGCATTGTCCTGATGTATGCCGGGATGCCTGAGCTTACCGAGTCTAAACGTCTTCAACGACTTCCGGTGTTGGATTTGTCGTTGGTGTCGGTGGCACCAGGAGCGGCAGCGGCGGTGGTTGGAGCCTCGCCGTCGGAAATGGTTGTTGCCATGGTCGGAAGTAGGCCAGTCTACCGTTTCCCGCACGCGGGTCGTTGGACGACGGTTTACGCGGACACGGGGGAGTTGTTTGCGGGGCTGACGACGGAGGAGGCGGTTGCCGTTGCCAAACGGTTCGGACGTGACCCCGCTGTAACCGTCGAATATGACCGCTTACTAACTGGGCCGGACCAATGGACTCTTCAGGCGGCGAGTTACCGTCCGTTGCATCGCGTGACACTACGTGACGAAAACGGTACCGAAGTCTACGTTTCGAACCGAACGGGCCAGCCGATGCTGGAGACGACTTCGTCGACGCGGGGTTGGGCTTATGCTGGGGCGGTTCTGCATTGGCTTTACTTCACACCGTTTCGTCAACACGGCGATGTGTGGCTCTACTCCCTAATCTGGCTGTCGATCTTGGGATGTTTTGGAACCTTGACAGGTCTCGTCTGGGGTATTTGGCGGCTGTCGCCACGCCATCGATATCGGTTACGACTCGAAGGACGGTCGGTTACGCCATACAGCGGACTCATGAAGTGGCATCACTACTCGGGCCTAGTGTTTGGTTTAGTGACGTTCACGTGGATATTGAGTGGTTGTTTGTCATTAGAGCCATTTGCGTGGCATCCCGGGACTGCGCCGACCCCAGAACAGGAAGCGGCGGTTGTTGGTGCGCCATTCCGTCTTGACGCCGTCAGCGTGGACGCTCTGCGTCAGAGTGCAGCGCTGCTTGGGGCGTCCGTGGCGGCCCGTGAACTTGAGATCGTGCAGTTTCGTGGCCGGTTGTATCTCATTGGTCAAGATGTGGAGACGGGAAGGCAACGGCTAATCTCGATCCAGCGGCCTAGTGATGGGGTGAGGGAGAGGTTTGCAGCAGAAGATGTACTTGAAGCAGGGCATCGTGCAATGCCGAGAGCGTCTGTTGTCGATGCGGTCTGGCTGCAGGAATACGATGCGTATTACTACGACCGGAGTAACACGCGCCGGTTGCCTGTCCTCCGTGTCCGCTACGATGATGCTGCGCAGACGTGGCTATACCTTGACCCGTTTCGGGGGGCGATTGTTCGGAAAGAGGTCCTGTTAACGCGGATCAATCGATGGCTTTACCACGGTTTGCACAGCCTCGACTTCCCGTTCCTTTATTACCAACGCCCATTGTGGGATGTCGTCGTGATTGTTCTGAGCCTCGGCGGGTTGATCTTGAGTGTAACGACGTTGCTACCGGCATGGCGACGCTTACGTCGTCATGGCCGGCGACCACAGCGTTACTCGGCAGCCAGGTCGCGCAGGTAATTGATGACGTTCCAGATGTCGTCGTCTGACACGCGGCCATCCCATGCATCCATGTTGTAGTCCGGAGGAACACCTTCTTTGATGACCTTGAAGATTTCTGCGTCGCTACCGCCGTGGTCCCACGTGTCGTCCACAAGATTGGCAGGTCGTGCCCCCGGCGGTGCGGCCATTCCACGACCGTCGGCGCGCATGCCGTGGCATGAGCGACAGAACCGCCCGTACATTTGGCGGCCGGCACTGATCGATTCTTCCGTTAGTTCAATCGGGTTGTCTTGGCTTACGAGTAAGGCGTTCTCCGCTTCGGCCGCGAATGCATCGGTTGAACTTCCAAGA
Organism: uncultured Vicinamibacteraceae bacterium; assembly: GCA_964507425.1. GTDB lineage: Bacteria > Acidobacteriota > Vicinamibacteria > Vicinamibacterales > UBA8438 > DTWD01. Next base: position 26,928 of record CAZDQD010000123.1, on the reverse strand, counting down.
TAAAGGACGCCTATCGCGAGTAGCGTTACTATATTTGTGAAAACCCGGAGCATCGTTAACCAGCCTCCTCGAACGGATGTGAGACACCACTATACCGCGATCCACTCACATGGTGTCGAGGGTGAACGCAAATGTTGACCGTATGTAAAAGGCCGGGTTACACTGCGCCGCCGAGGCGAATGCCCGGACAGCTTGAGGGTACGGCGTAAATCTGGAGGTTTGAACACATGCGAGTGCTAAGCTTGGTCGTCGCTGCGATGTTAGTCGCTGGAACTGCAACTGCCCAGCAAGATCCGCCGCCGGAGGCGACTGGTGATCTTGCGGAGGTCATGCGGGGAATCCTGTTCCCAAATTCGAACATTCTCTTCGATGCGCAAAGTAATGACCCTGGTGCGCCTCCGGATGAAACAAATGCTAACGAGGGTGGCGCCTCGGCTCGCTTTGCCGGGATTTATACCGGTTGGGAGCAAGTCGAGAATGCGGCTATTGCGTTAGCGGAAGCCGCCAACCTGATTACGTTGCCGGGTCGTAGCTGTGAAAATGGCGAACCCGTTCCTATTGACCAAGACAATTGGAAAGAGTGGACGATTGGTTTGAAGGAAGCGGGAGAGCGTGCTTATGCGGCTGCGCTAAACAAAAGCCAAGACGAAGTGATCGACGCGACTAACTACGTGGCTGAAGCGTGTTCCAATTGTCACTCGACTTATCGAGACAGCTATTCGGATCCACCCAAGGAACGTTGCGTTCCCTAGCGTCAGATTGACGGCGTATTGATTATTAGAAACCAACACGAGGACGAGTAGTAGATGCTCCGCGCACTTTTTGAGATGGTTGAGGCGTACCCGTCAAGCGTCGCGATTCGCGAGTCGCTCAATGCTTATCCTATTTTGCTGACGTCTCACGTTATCGGCATGTGTGTGTTTGCCGGGCTTGTGATGATGATGGATTTTCGATTGGCGGGGTTTGGCAATAAGTCGACCTCGATCACGGACGTGCAGGGGCGCCTTTTTCCGTGGCAGATGGTCGGCTTGGCGGTTAGCATCGTGACCGGCGTGTTACTTGTTTATGGTCAACCGATGCGTTTTTATCCGAATTTTTATTTCTGGACGAAAAACCTTCTCATCGCCTTAGCGGGTTTGAATATCTGGTACTTTCATACGAAAACGTACCAAACAGTTGAGCAATGGAACCATGATCCGCGGCCACCCTTCGCGGCGCGTCTGGCTGGGGTTGTGTCGATCGTACTGTGGTCAGCGATCATTATCATTGGTCGCATGATCGCCTATCCTGGTTTGGTGCCCCAGTGGTGGCTTGACTTGGGCTTGGACGCGTAGGGGGCTGACGTCTATGGAAGAAGCCGCGTTTTCATTGCAGCCGTTTTTCTTGTGGATGCAGGAGCATCCGTTCAGTCAGGTCATGCTCGACAACACGTGGGCTCAGCCGATTGTGCAGGTAATGCATCTTGTGGCGCTGTCGGTATTTGCTGGCGCTGTGCTGATTGTCGATTTACGACTCTTGGGTGTTGGGGTGGTCAAGACGCCGTTGGCAAAGGTTGCGGACGAGGCCATGCCATGGATGGTGTGGGCGATTGTGGCGCTCGCGATTACCGGAACTCCGTCGCTGATGTCACTTGCGATGAAACAGTATTTCAGCCCGTTTTTCTGGTGGAAAATGGAGTTGTTGGTTCTGGGACTCATTTTTACGTTTACCATCCGCCGCCGCATTACGCACACCGATGAGTCGAAATTGGGTCCAGTGTGGCCGAAGGTGGCTGGGATGTTTTCGATTGCTGTTTGGACAGGGGTGGCGATTCCAGCGCGGCTCATAGGTTTATTTTCATAAAGGATTGATGAACAGAAGTAGGCGATTAGTGGTTATTTACGACGAGAAGGGTTGACATCAGGCGTCGCCGGGTGAATACTCGACACTTAATTTTTCCTCTGAGGAGACTTTCCCAAGATGCTGAATCGGGGCACATATACAGGTTTGATGGTGGCGGCCGTGTTGGTAGCGGCTGCAATGGTGTTCACGGTAACCTCCACGGAGGTTGCGGGACAGAACTACCGAGCGGAGCAAACTGCGTTCGGTGAGGCAGACTTCAATGGTATTTGGCAGGCGATTGGGTCACATCACTGGAACATTGAGCCGCATGCGGCGAGCCATGGTCCCGTGGTTGAACTTGGGGCGGTCGGCTCGATTCCAGGTGGTCTGGGTATCGTAGAGGGTGGCGAGATTCCCTACACAGCCGCTGCGCGTGCGACTCAGCAAGAAAACAACCAGCACTGGGTGGAACGTGACCCTGCGGTGAAGTGTTACATGCCGGGCATTCCACGTGCGACGTATCAGCCGTATCCCTTCCAGATCGTTCAGACGGAGGAATACATTCTGTTCGCTTACGAGTTTGCGAGTGCGAGTCGTGTCGTCTACATGAATCGTCCAGACTTTGAGGCACCGGTTGACGCATGGATGGGTCATTCTCGCGGTAGCTATGACGGGGACACTCTAGTAATTGATGTGACTGCCCAAATGCCGGACACGTGGCTGGACCGAGCAGGCAACCACCACAGCATTGGAATCCACGTCGTGGAACGCTATACCCAAATTAGTGCAAATCACATCGAGTACGAGGCGACAATTGAAGACCCGGACACCTACACACGTCCGTGGACGATTAAATTGCCACTGTATCGTCGGGTCGACGAGAACATGCAGCTGCTCGAGTTCAAGTGCGTAGAATTTGCTGAAGAGGTGATGTATGGCCACCTCCGCAAGGACCCGGACTTGACGCCCGTCTATCGTCCTAGTGGGCATGGTTCGGCGTTTGAAGGTGAAGCACCTGGCCCCCGTTAGGGAGGGCTCTTAAAGCCGTTTTTTGTGGTTGTTGTTGACGTAGAAGCTTTGGATTGTGATAATACGAACATCAATGGTTAGCAAACAGGAGGCAAAACCGATGCGAGTAAAGGTAGCCCTTGCGGTAGTGGCCGTTGCACTAGCTATAGCCGCAGTTCCCACAGTAGCCCATCATGCATTCTCCGCTGAGTTTGATGCGGATGCGCCTATTCATCTTGAAGGCACTGTCGTCAAAATGGAGTGGATTAACCCACACGCTTGGGTTCATCTTGAGCTCGAGGATGGCACCGTATGGATGGTTGAGGGTGGCACCCCGAACACTCTGCTCCGCCGAGGATTCACGAAGAATTCGTTGGCCATTGGCACTGAAATCATCGTTGATGGTTATCAGGCCAAAGACGGTTCGAACAAGGGCAACGGCCGCGACCTGACTTTCAGGGATGGCCGCAAGTTGTTCATGGGTTCGTCTGGAACCGGCGCCCCGCGCGACGGTCGTGACGTTACCGAACCTGAGTAGATAGTTTCGAGGAGTGTGGCCTTGCACTGAGGCTGCACGCATCGGTCCCGTTAGGGATATTTTTGAGGGCCTTACGTGTCTTGGACAATACCAGGACGCGTAAGGCCTTTTTTGCTTTTTTCGACGTGCGTATTGCCGCCAGTCTTGGTCTCCTGTCCCCGTTAGGGGCGTCTGTCCGAGCACGCTCTCAGCGACTTCGATAAGTGAACTGTGATTACAACGACGAATGTTCGCGTTAAGAACCTACGTGTAGGCACGGCCTGTACGGTTGTGTGCGGCGTTCTTGGCTGTGCCGGTCTCTTGGCTCAAACACCAGTTACACAGACTTCCCTGCCCATTGGCAACATCGAAATCGTCAATCATGAAGTGTTTGATGAGCCGGAGGATGGCATTGCAGTGCCGTATCGGATCGCGAACAAGATTCACGTGCAGACCCGGAACGTGGTGGTGGAGCGGGAACTGCTGTTCGAGGTCGGCGATGCACTTGATCAAGAGCTGATTGAACAAACGGAACGGAATCTTCGAGCCTTGACGTTTTTACGCGATGCGCGCGTAGAGACCGCGGATGTTGATGATGATGGTGACGGCCGTGCGGATCGGGTAGATGTTCGGGTCCTAACATGGGATACGTGGTCGCTCTCGCCACGAGTTGATTTTCAACAAGTGCACGACCGGACTATCTGGGAGGCTGGTGTCTCGGAGAAGAATTTATTTGGGCTCGGGAAGGCAATTACCGTGACGCACAGGACTAATCTCGATCGTACAAGTGACCGCGTGACCTACCTCGATCCTCAACTGGTGGGTTCGCGCGTGTCGATGGTGGCGTCGGGTTCGAAATTGAGTGATGGTGACGAAGTATTACTTCAATTAAACCGTAATTATTTTTCTCTCCGCGACCCGTGGTCGTGGACGGTTGGGGGCGGAAGTTTTAGTCGTACCGACCCCATTTATCGAGATGGTTTCGAAACGGAGCGAATACGACATCGAGGTCAATGGGGTGACCTCGCTGTCGGGCGGGCTATCTTTCGAAGTGAACAGCGCGCGGTGCGGCTACACGGTGCCTATCGGCTTCGAGAAGAACGGGTTGGTGTGGAAGGTCGTGACTTTGGGATTGCCGAAGTAGGGTTGCGATCAATTTCTCATCGGTTTGTACGGTTGACCCATGTAAATCAGTTTGAACGGAATGAGGATTTCAACCTCGGCGCTGATAGTTTTGCGACGATGGGGTTGTCAACGAAAGCCCTTGGAGGAGGCGGAAATCGTGCGGCGTTTCTGGCGGTCGGTCACGTGCAGGGTCTGCCACTTGGCGAGGGACATTTTGTAATTGCAGAGGGTCGATTTGATGGGCGTCATGAACGGGGCGAGTGGCGTAACGCTCTTACGACGTTTCGTGCGAGGTATCTCCGTAAACACGCGACTCGCCATGCATTTGTCAGCCGTATCGCGTATCAACGTGGTAGGAATCTTGACCCGGAGGTACAGCTGTTGCTCGGGGTTGAAAATGGTCTGCGCGGTTACCCGGTCCGACAATTTGATGGCAACCAGCTACTACTCTTGAGTGCGGAGGAACGTTGGTTTATGGCTGATGATGTTGGACAATTGTTTTCGCTGGGTATTGCGGGATTTATCGATAGTGGATTTGTTTGGTCTGAAGAACAATCATTTGACCTCGATGACCTCAAAACAGCCGTTGGTGTGAGTCTCTTGTTGGGAAGTAATCGCTTGTCATCTCGAGGTGGCATCCGGGTTGACGTCGGCTATGGCCTCAATCGGCTGGAAGGGGTCGGTCGCTGGGTGTTCGCCGCGGGTTCAGACATTGGGTTCTAAGGTGAATGTTGCTGCGTCACCATCGGTAGTGGTAAAAGCGTTCGCGGCTGGACTCATTGTTCCGGTTTTCGTGTTGTGTATTGGGATTCCGGTACTTGCTCGTTTTGGTGCATTTAATGGCGTCCCATTCCGTCTCCCGCTTGCGTTAGTCGGCGTGGCGCTGCTGCTTGGTGGTGTTGTTTGCGGTGGCGTGTTCGAACAAGGTTGGCGCGGGCGGTTGGCGATGGGGGCAGCGTTTGCCGTCGGTTTGTGGCCTGTTGTTGGGGTGGTCTCGACACTGACAGCGTTGACCGGGAATGAAGGACTGCTCGCGGTTGGGGTGCGGTATACGTCCGCCTTTACGGTATCTTTTCTGCTGATTGGGGTTGTTGGTACTGTGTGTCTACGAACGAAACGCCGCTACATACTTCGAAACGGATTCGTTGGCGCGTTGGCTGGTACTGTCGGTGGGGTGCTGATCAGCCTTGCAACACAGGTATTGCATCTGGCTGGCATGTACGTTGCAGCAGTTGGCATGTTGTGTGCGGTGGGAGCGTGTTTTGCTTCAGCTGCACTAATCGGCTGGTGGTTTCGCTGGGACGAATCAATTTAAGTGGTCCCAGTGCTGTTCGAGCAGGCGTTCGGCTCGATAGAAGTAGATGGCACTGATGGCTGACAGTACGTGCCAGATCACATGAGGCTGCACGATGTGGGCAGCCGACCCGGATACGCAGGCAATGCCAGCGTGATCAACGGCCAAAAAAAGAGCGCCCGTTAGTAATAACAAAATGGCCAGTCGGTCATAAGGCGGTGGTGAATCGTTCCTCCGACCTCGCCACCAGAACCAGCAAACCAGGCAGCCCTGGAGCACGGTGATGCCAAAACCCAGACTGATATGAATGAATGGAAATACGAACGCAGTGCCGGCAAAGAGGAGAAAGAGGTACGGAAGTTGCGTTGCTGGTGCAAGCTTTTGGTGGATGAATGTTGCCGCAAGGATATAGCTGGTAAATAACGCCACTGTGGCAACATCAAGTACTTGAAAGACCGCTGCGTTGGAGACATGGAAAAGGATCGAAGCTATCCCTACGAGAAACAATATGTTTGGGAGGTGCCGTACGGGCAGTCTTCTGTCAAAACTCCCAAAGTGGTTTCGTAGGTAAATAGCGCCAAGCAGGTAACCGAGGGCGGAGACAGTTTCGGCGGGGTGTGACACCCACGCGTTCAGCGTGGGTTCACACGTTGGATAAATCGCTGGTTCGAGCCAGTGCCACGGTTCCATTATGGTGACGATGTTGTTGTTGGTGCATTCAGCAGTTGCTGCCACGCTGTCGCAACCTCATCGCCGAAACCTTTGCCGATGGTCACCCATTCTTCGTAGTGATTGGGATGGTCAAAGTTCCACCAGCCGACGTTGTCGGCTACCGGCACCATGTAGGAAAGATAATCCTGCGACGAGCCCATAAAGGCGTGATGTTTGCCGGGCATCAGATAGTCGACGCCCGCCATGGCCGGAAAATGCCAAGTTCCCCAAACGGGCCCGTAGTCTGCCGTTATTGCACGTCGCCCGAGCGCGTAGGCGGGGTCAATTTCTCCAGGTGCCGTCAGAACCGACAGGTCGCCAATTTCGAGTAGTGCCACCGTGGCACGTGTGCAGCCAAGTAGACCGATACAGTCAGGCCACCGGTAGTGGAGGCGCTCCGTCGCTTCAACGTCGTGATACCAGACGGACCAAGTTCCGAAAAGATGAATTGCGTTGCTGATGGGTGTGTCAATGTGCGCTACGGAAACTGCAATACCCGGACGTGCGACTTGTGATGCAGCGTCAAGAGCAACTGCGGTTTCATAGGCGATTTCATATCCGGTCGATCGGATCTTGTCCCATCCTTCCGTTACCAGGACCGGTACTTCCACGTCGTCGTTCCGTGACTCTAGAACCCGGTTCCCTTGTGCATCCCAAAGCGGCACGGGTGTTCCCCGAAGTCCGCTCATTTGGTTGCCTACGGTGCCAGCCACAAAGATGGTGATGCCACCTCGCGTGCGGTCCAAATATTCTCGCAGGTAATGAGGGTAGTCACTTGAAATTAAGCGATTTGCACTGCCCAGGGTGTCCGGATGGTTATGCCAGTTGACTAAAGTCGCGATCGTTTCTCCTGTGGCGGCGGCTGTCAGTTCGGCTGCCACGATCCGCGTATTTCTGACAATGGGGTCTCGTAAATCTCGCTGTAGGATGAAGCTGTCGTACTGGACAGTAGATGCATCAACCATATTGTTAATGTCCGGCACGTTGCAGTGAGGTTCTTTCTTCAGCATTCCGGTCTGATGGTCACGACAGGAGACATGAGTCGTCGTTGCCGTTCTGAGATGCGCAGGTTCGAGTGCATTCAATGCTGTTGTGATGGAACTGTAAATGTGTTCTCTCACTTGTGTTACGTAGTGGTCGTTATGTCCGGCCATTAGCGTAGACCAGTACCCGCTTGCGTCCGGTGCTGAGTGAGTGTGCGTCGAATGGATGATCACGTGATCAGCCGGGATACCGTGTGTCGTGGCGACGCGTCGTTGGATACGCGCGATATGTTTTCGGCCGAGCCCGGGTAGGTCGGTGGACACAATAACCAGTGTGTTACCAGTTGCGCTACGAAGGGCGAGCGACCGTGCCCAGAGAGGGTCATGAATACCGGTCGCAAGGCGACTGTCTTGGCGAAAGGGGATGTACGGACTAAAACCGCCTAGGTGGATCCAGCGAAAACATTGCCCGTCTACGTCGAATTGGACAGGCCGAGCGTCAGGCTTGGCATTTGCGCAGCGCGTCGGTGTGATATCCACCGCCGCCGCACCTGCGTGAATCTGTGCCGTCACCGACTTTGGGACGCCAGTGACGGCAAGTATGATGGCCAGACGCCAAACCCATTTCACAGGTTAATTCTATTGTGAGGAGCAGCTGGAAGCTCCTCTATTTCTTCCTGAATTCGGGTCTGCCCGTCTATTCCTCAGGTAATGCGAACACATAGAGCGCGTTACTCCCGACGGGACGTTGTTTTTCAGGAGTGAGGTCAGCTGGTAGCATGGTGCCCCAACTGGCGCCACCCGTCCCAACGGGAACCGCGATAAATTGGCGGCCATCCACTTCATAGGTAATCGGAAATCCCTGAATCGAGGTAGATAATCTTGTCTCCCACAAGATGTCGCCATTTGCAGCATCATAAATGTACAGGTGTCGGTCCCAGTCGCCGACGACTGCGATCCCGCCAGCGGTGGTGAGGGCCGCACTATTAATAGGCGTCCGCGTGCGATGTCGCCACAGTACTTCACCTGTTCGCATGCTCATCGCAAGAAATTCACCCAGATGCTCTGGACTGTCTGGATGGACGTGGTTAGTGCGTCGCACCGGACCAGTGCCACCGCCACCTTCAACCCGTTCGACGGGGCCGAACTGGGCTGTTTCACAATTGAGAATTATTGGAACAAAGAACGCTTCCAATTCAGGGTGATAGGACATTGCACGCCAGCTTTTAAAACCAGATGTGCTCGGACACCAAAAAATGTCTTCATAGAGTTCTGGAATCATTCCTTCGCGTTGTGTAACTTCACCGGTCTGCGTGTCGACATCCGCAAAGGTTTGATAGCCAAGGTCGTACGCGTTTCGGAAGCGACCGGTTTCGAGAGCGAGTTCCCAGAGGACGGCCATTTTGCCCATCGAGAACACAGATCGAACCCCGTCATAGTCCACGAGAATGCGTTCGAACACCTCGTCCATGTCCAAGGTTTCTGCCGGAAGGTGTTGGTAATACCATTTCATTTCACCGGTACTCGGGTCGAGCGCTAATGTTGAATTCGTGTATAGCGCGTCGCCGTCGGTGCCGCGAACAACAGTGGCCCACGGTTTAGCCTGCGACGTTCCGTGAAAGAGCGTTCTCGTCACGGGATCGTAGCTTCCAGGAATCCACGAGTCGCTACCGGACCGAAACATAACGGGGAGGTCACCCCACGTATCTCCACCCCGTTCGCCTGGTAACGCGATGGTTGAAGTGCGCCAGGCTTCTTCACCCGTAACGGCATCGACGCCAACGATGTAGCACGTGTCGTCTTGATAGACTCCGCAACCGGTCAAACCGGCAACGACCTGTCCGTCGGCGATGATCGACCCACTCGTGAATTGAAAGCTGCTATCACCCGCGATGTCGGTATCCCACACTTCAGCACCTGTTCGTGCATTGACCGCCACGATATGTCCATCGGATGTGTTGAGATAAATCTTGTCGTCGTAGATGGCGATGTTGCGATGTCCACGGCCTGCCGGAGAGCCTTGTTGAGCGTTGAGATCGGTATTTTCTCGACGGTAGGTCCAGATGAGTTCACCAGTTGCGGCGTCGAGCGCCTGGATGATTTCTCCTGGATTTGCAAGGAACATAATGCCGTCGTGGACGATTGGCGTTGTTTGCTGATTTCCAGCGTACATGCCCCAACTCCATGTAAGCCGGAGCTGGTCGACATTCTCAGTCGTGATCTGATCGAGCGGACTGTGCGCCTGTCCATCTAGCGTCCGACGCCAATTGAGCCAATCGCTAGGATCAGGGTTTTGAAGCATGGCATCGGTGACCGGAACGAAGTTCTCAACCTCTACGTTCTGTTGCGCCGTAATCGCGACACCAGAAAGAATAAGGGCGATTGCGGCGACAATAAACGCGAATCTCGCGGGTATGGACAGAATCATGGGTGTGGCTCCTCCTTGACGACTCAGCATAAACCAGTGACGCACGGTACGCGAACGTCTTGTCTAGGTCAAGCGAAGTTCCCGTCTCGTGTATGGTGAATAGATGGCCGTCCTTGAAGTTCAAGACCTTCGCAAGTGTTACCAACGTGGCTCGACAGAAGTGGTTGCGCTCGATCGCGTCAGCCTAGTGTTGGAGGGTGGGGGGGTTGTTGCGCTGATGGGGCCGTCTGGCTGTGGCAAGTCAACGCTGCTTCATCTGTGTGGCGCGATGGATCAACCCACGGCGGGGGATGTGCGTCTCGAGGGGTGCTCGTTGGCGTCGCTTGATGAGGATGCACTAACGCGGTTCCGGCGTCAGCGCATCGGATTCGTCTTTCAGTTTTTCAATTTACTTCCGACATTGACTGTATTGCAGAATATCGGTCTTCCATTATTGTTGACGGGTCGACGTCCTGTGGACGTGGATGACGTCGCAAAACATTGGGCGACGCGCGTAGGAATCGACCATCGACTGCACCATTACCCGTCCCAGCTGTCAGGGGGAGAGGCTCAACGCGCAGCGATTGCGCGAGCTGTTATCCATGAGCCCGCCCTGTTACTCGCTGATGAGCCGACGGGCAATTTAGACAGTGAAACGGGTGCGCACATCTTGGCCTTATTGCAAGAGGTGAACCGAGACACGGGCGCATCGGTGCTGCTTGCCACACACGATCCAGTGGTTGCTGACAAGGCTGACCATGTCATTCGTATGCAAGATGGCAGAATCACTGAGCCGCATGATGTGAGTGCACTGGGCCGCGCAGGGAAACGATGAGACTTTTCATTTGGTTCATCCTTCAGAATTTGCAGCAGCAGCGCCTTCGGAGTGTCGCCACCGTGGCTAGTTTGTCCGTAGGGGTCGCGGTGGTTGTGGCGATTCAACTTGCGAATATGAGTTCGGTCCGAGGGTTTTCGGCGGCGCTTGATGCCGTGGCTGGACGCACGTCACTGGAAATTACGGCGCCTGGTGTTGGGGTGCCAGAGGAACGACTGGTGGCGCTGGGATGGCTTCGGGAATTTGGATTTGTCAGCCCTGTGGTTGATGCGGATGTCCTGTTAGTCCCGACCATCGATGGAGACCGTGACCGCTTTGAGACGGTGCGGCTACTTGGGATCGATATTTTGCGTGACCTGCCATTCCGTGATTATCCGCTGGTCGATGGAGCACGTGCACGTCGGATTACCACCCAGGAGTTTCTTGGAATTTTGACGGATACCGATGCGGTTGTTCTGACACAGGCGTTTTCTGACAAATATGGGCTTGAGGTTGGCGATGCTGTGACGATGGTTGTTGGTGATCGAACCACGACGTTGCGATTAGCGGCTGTGCTCGCTAACGACGGGCCGGCGCAGGTGCTCGGTGGAAATTTCGCGCTGATGGATATTGCCGCGGCGCAGTGGGCGCTTGATCGCGTTGGGTTTGTAGATCGGCTAGATATTCGTGTTCATGACGACTTCGATGTTGCTGAGGTAGAGGAAGACATCAGTGAGCAACTACCACCTGGGTTGGACGTGGGGCGGCCGGGACGTCGCGGCGCCGAAGTCGAGCGGATGCTTCGAGCTTTCCACTTCAATTTGACCGCTCTCAGTTTTGTGGCCCTGCTCGTGGGTCTGTTTCTTGTGTACAACACGGTGTCCGTGTCGGTCATCACGAGGCAGAACGAAATTGGCATGTTGCGGACAATGGGCGTCTCACAAGGAACGATTTTGGTTTTGTTTTTGGGGGAAGCCGGCGCCATGGCGGTGGTCGGCGCTTTGCTTGGTGTGCCTTTGGGATGGTTGTTTGCGGAGGGGGCTGTGGGACTGACCTCTTCAACGGTTAGTCAATTTTGGGTCGCTTCAGCGGCACAGGTTCCGCCATTGGCATGGGACGTCGTTTGGTTGGCGTTTGGTATCGCCGTGCCACTCGCACTAGCCGCGGCTCTGCTTCCGGCGTATGAGGCAGCACGGGTGGCTCCGATGGCGGCTGTTCGAGTGGATGCGGCCGTGCAGGCACGAGACAGGTTTCAGCGGCGCTACCTTTACGTGCCGGCGGGACTCTTTGCTGCTGCTTGGTGGATGGCGCAACAGGATGCCATTGATGGGTTACCGGTATTTGGCTTGATGTCGGCACTTGCAATTGTTTTCGGTGCAGCATTTCTGATCCCGGCGCTACTGTATGGTTTTCGCTTAGCCTCTGGTGGTTTGATGGTTCGTTGGTTTGGGGTAGAAGGCCATCTTGCCCATGTGAATCTCGCGAGTGCCATTTCGCGGTTGTCTGTTTCTGTGGCAGCCTTGGCCGTCAGTTTGGCGATGATGGTTGCGATTGCTGTCATGGTGGGTAGTTTTCGAGAAACCGTTGTTTACTGGGTTGGACAGACGCTTCAAGCTGACTTGTTTGTATCGACGGCTCGTAACGCGCCCGTTGGTGACCGAGGTAGGATCGGACCAGATACAGAGGCATTGATTGCGGATCATCCGTCAGTGCTGGCAGTTGATGCGTTTACCGGGGTTGATGTTCGGTATGACGAGACCTCCATTGTTGTTGGGACAGGTCGATTTCAGGTGATGGTCGATCATGGTGCGCTCGCTTATAAGGCACCTGCCGATGGGCCACGTGCCATGGCTGGTGCGATCGGGACAGATGCCGTGGTGGTATCGGAGGCCTTTTCCTTGAAGCATGGCGTTAGTGTCGACGATGTGATCTCCTTGCCAACCCCGCAAGGTGAGGCCAGATTCCGTGTGGCGGCGATTTACTTCGATTATTCAAATGACCGCGGCATTGTGGTCATGGACACGGGCACGTTTGCAGAGCATTTTTCATCGCCACGTCCATCCGGGCTGACGGTGTATCTCGATCCGGATGCTGATGCGAACCGTATACGGGATGAACTACAAGCGGCATTGGGATCAGATCGTCGTTTGTTTATTTCTACGAATGCCACGCTACGTGGTGAAGTGCTGCGGATCTTCGATTCGACATTTGCGATCACATATGCACTGGAAGCGATTGCTATTGCGGTTTCTATGTTTGGGATCGCTGCTACATTGTTGACTCTGGCGTTAGAGCGGCGACGGGAAATTGCGATGCTGCGTCTGGTGGGGGTGGAACGTTATCAGCTTCGGCGGATGATAGTGATCGAGGCTGGTGTGCTCGGTGTCGTGACACAGGTGGTCGGGTTAGTTGTCGGTCTCGCCTTGTCATTGCTTTTGATCTACGTGATTAATGTTCAAAGCTTCGGTTGGACTATCCAGTTTCATGCGCCTCTGCCATTTCTTGCGCAATCCACACTGGCCATTTTGGTAGCGACAACGATTGCGGGACTCTACCCGGCGAGATTGGCTGGTCGGTTTGATCTGAGTGATGTTACCGGAGGGCAGGAATGATGCGCTGTCTCAAGATCTTGGCGAGCACGTTCCTGCTCACGGCTGTGTTTGGCGCGGTCGTGGGGACGCAAGAATCCGTAGACGGCTGGCGGTTAGCGACGCCTGATTATGTGCTTGAGTTTCCTAGAGATCACGCCGCACATTCTGATTACCGGATTGAGTGGTGGTACTACACAGGCAACGTGGAAACCGTCGAAGGCCGGCGTTTCGGATACCAACTGACATTTTTCCGCGTCGGCATCAACCCGAGCCCGATAAACCCGTCGCAGTGGACAGTCCGTGATTTACACATGGCACACTTTGCCATCACCGATGTTGAGCGGGGTACCCATCGTGTGTCGGAACGACTGAACCGTAGTGGTGTTGGCTGGGCCGGTGCCAGCACAGACACATTGCAAGTGTGGAACGAAGAGTGGCGCGCTAGTATGACTGGTACTACTCATCGCTTGCAGGCTATAGACACAACCGAACACGGTGAACTATCACTAGACCTTCGGCTGGATTCAGGAGACGCAGTTCCAGTTCGACATGGAGTAAATGGATTCAGTCAGAAGGGCAGGCAGATTGGGAATGCATCGCATTATTATTCGTTTACGAGGCTTGAAACAGTAGGGCAGTTAGTTGTCGACGGTGAATCGTTTGACGTTTCAGGCTTCAGTTGGATGGACCACGAATTTGGTAGTAGTTTTCTTGAGGAGTCACAGATAGGCTGGGATTGGTTTTCCATCCAACTCGATGATGGCACCGATGTCATGGTGTATACAATCCGTTCTATTGATGGGGAGCCAGGACGCCTGTCCAGTGGGACCGTCGTAACTACTGAGTCCGTCACTATACTTGACTCTTCGGACTATCAGTTGGCGCCTGTACGCCGGTGGACATCGCCACGGACGGGTGCCGCATATCCTGTTGTTTGGAAACTCGAACTACCGAATGAGGGGCTTTCTCTAGATGTTGCTGCGGTCGTTGAGGCGCAGGAACTTGTTACAGCCGAGTCCACAGGCGTGACCTACTGGGAGGGCACAGTGGAGGTGAGTGGGACACGGAATGGTGAGGATATAGCCGGACGAGGCTATCTTGAAATGACTGGTTACGCTGGACCGCCGATGAGCACAGTGTTGCGATAGGCGAAGCGTGGGCTGGGAGTTATAGTGGCACCCGGTCACCAGCGCTATTTCGGGTAGCCGAGGTTTTGAAGCGCTATCGTGATTTCATCTAGTACGTTCGGATCATCAATGGTTGCTGGGACGGTGACGTCCTCACCCTCAGCAATTTTTTTGATCGTGCCACGTAAAATTTTTCCAGAGCGTGTTTTTGGCAGTTGACCAACGAGTGTTGCTGTCTTGAAGGCCGCCACTGGTCCAATGGCATCGCGAACCCGTTCTATCAATTCCGAAACGATGGCGTCTGGGTTGCGGGTGACGCCGACTTTGGTTACGACGAACCCTACGGGGACTTCACCTTTGATGGCGTCGGCAATCCCGACGACCGCACATTCTGCAACATCAGGGTGGTAGGCTAAGACTTCTTCCATCGCACCTGTGGAGAGTCGATGGCCAGCCACGTTGATAATGTCGTCAACCCGGCTCATGATGTAAAGGTAACCTTCGTTGTCGATGAACCCTGCGTCCCCCGTCAGGTAATAGCCAGGGTATTGCGTGAGATATGCGTTTTGATAACCATCGTCGTTCTTCCATAGCGTCGGGAGGCAGCCCGGAGGGAGCGGCAGTTTTAACACGATGGCACCGATGTCGCCGACCGGCACCTCGTCCCCCTGCTCGTTGAGAATACGAACGTCGTATCCCGGAACCATTTTTGTAGGTGATCCTGGCTTAACAGGCAGTATGCCTAGTCCGACGCAGTTTGCGGCGATGGGCCAACCTGTTTCTGTTTGCCACCAGTGATCTATGACGGGAACGGAGAGTTGGTTTTCGGCCCAGACCAATGTGTCAGGGTCACATCGCTCTCCAGCAAGAAAGAGCGTTCGGAACCGCGACAGGTTATATCGTCGTATGTGTGCGCCGTTAGGGTCTTCTTTTTTCATGGCGCGAAATGCTGTGGGAGCCGTGAACAATACACTGACCTGGTGCTCCTCAACCACACGCCAAAATGCACCAGGGTCCGGTGTGCCCACGGGTTTGCCTTCGTACAGAACCGTGGTGGCACCTCGGAGCAAGGGGCCGTACACAATGTAGGAGTGTCCAACGACCCATCCAATATCAGAGGCTGCCCAAAACACTTCGCCAGCACCGATTCCGTAGACGTGCTCCATACTCCAGTTCAATGCAACGGCATGTCCACCGTTGTCGCGTACAACTCCTTTGGGGATGCCTGTTGTGCCTGAGGTGTACAGAATGTAGAGCGGGTCTGTGGCGGAAACTGGAATACATGCCGCCGGTTCAGCCGCATTGCACGTCTCGTACCAGTCCAGTTCGCGGTCACCATCAAGCGATACTGGTAATTGTTCGCGTTGGACGATTAGGGCTCTGTCTGGTTTGTGAGTGGCGCGGTCGAGAGCTTCGTCGAGCAGGGGTTTGTAAGGAATGACACGGTCGACTTCAATGCCACACGAGGCCGAAAGCACCAGTTTTGGCTTGGCATCATCAATTCGTGCTGCAAGTTCTTTGGCCGCGAAGCCACCAAATACAACAGAGTGAACCGCGCCGACGCGTGCACAAGCAAGCATACCGATGACCGCTTCAGGGATCATCGGCATATAGATGACGACGCGGTCACCCGGCCTGATGTTTTGAGCGACGAGCGCTCCAGCTGCCTTCTCGACTTCCGCGCGCAGTTCACTGAACGTAAATTGTCGAGACGTGTTGGTGACTGGGCTGTCGTAGATGAGCGCGATTTGCTTCCCGCGTCCCCGCTCGATGTGACGGTCAAGGCAGTTGTAAGAGGTGTTTAAGGCGCCGCCGACGAACCACCGATGAAATGGTGGATGCGAATCATCACGTATTGTCTGCCACCGTCGGTCCCAAGAGATCGCCTCGGCTGCGGATGCCCAGAAGGCTTCAGGGTTCTCTTTGGAACGGTGATAAACGTCATCGTACGTTGTGGCCATGGTGACGATGCTAACCTAGTTGTCCTTCCGGGTGGACAGAGTTTTATTCTAAGTTCTTTATCGAAATCATGATTTGTGGTGCTTGTGCCGTGCAGGTTTTCCTGAGGCTTCCAGTTGTTTGTCTACGAGTCCACGTGTGATTTGTCTTTAAAAACCAGAAGTGATTACACTTATTCCAAAGATGCGCATGGTCTCATCTCGACTAGCAGTAGTTCTTCTGTCTGCGCTGTTGTGTAACGTCGCCGCGGGATTGCTGGCATCAGCCGCTCTGCCCGATGGTGCGGCCTGTCCGCATCATGCATCGAGTCAGGAGTGCACCATGGCGGAGTGTCCAATGCGTCACGCTGCTGACCCTCCGAATACTGCAGATTCCACGGTAAGACTGGTATGCCCGACCGAAAATGCGTTTGCGGACGCGATGCGAGTGAAGAATGTTCACGAAGGCGCGGTGTTATGGGATATCAACTACGTCTTCGACGATGAATCGCTTGCGACTGAACGAGCCCCTTTCTGGGCGGACCTCACTCTTGCACCGTTGCCCCCACCCCCTGTCCAGTAGCGTCGTTCGGTGTAGCTACGGTAATCGTGAGTTAAGGTGCGGTGAAGGCGCACGCCTGTCGCGCCTGCGACCATGGACGAGTCGCTAGGTTTACCGCAGCTTTTGTCAAACCTGACATGTACGCTTTAAATGTTTAGTAGTGGGGAAATATGGATTTTGCGAAACGAACGGTTGTGATGTTAATGATGTTGTTCTTTGTTGTTCAGGGCCTTTCCGGGCAGGAGCGCGCCATCGATCACGCGCCAATTGGTGTGATGGGGGACCACTATCACGGGAAGGGCGAGTGGATGGTGTCCCTGCGCCATATGAGAATGTCGATGGCTGGAAATCGAGATGGCACGTCGGACCTTACGGACGGAGCCATTATAAAACTTGAAAATCCATATCAGATGGGAACGATGTCTACGAAGTTGAGTGTCGTCCCTCAACAGATGACGATGGGGATGACTATGGCCGGAGCGATGTATGCACCGAGCGATACACTGACACTAATGGCGATGGGGATGTTTACAAGCAAGGTTATGGACTTAAATACGTATCAAGGCGCGATGCCGATGAGTGGGATGACGGGGATGACGGGGATGACGGGGATGGCTCGGACGCAGCTGGGCTCCTTCACGACTAGCACCTCTGATCTCTCCGATATGTCCCTTTCTGGTCTGATCCGACTCTACGAAGGCGACGTTTCGCGGGTCCATGCCCAGCTTGGTCTCCAGCAGTCAATTGGTGCAAACGATTCAACCGGCTCCGTCTTAACGCCCATGAACAGCCGAACAATGATGATTCTTCCTTACGGGATGCAAATCGGTGATGGGGCTACTTCCGTACTTTCTGGAATCACTTACGTAGCCGAGCTAGGTCGTCGGGTGTACGGTACGCAGGTGCGTGCCAGAAATGCTTTCGCAACGGATGATTGGAATTTTGGAGATAATCTGTCACTGACAGGATGGGTTCAACAGGAATTGAATGATACGACATCGGTGTCGTTCCGGGCGACGCGCTACAAACAAGATGCGATCAGTGGTCGCAATACCGCGATCGTGGCGCCTGTTCAGACGGCAAATCCGGCTAATTATGGCGGAACAATGACCGAGGTAAGTGTCGGGTTGAATAGGCTAGTCTATCTTTTCCCTGGAGAACACTCTGACAGAATTGGGATCGAGGTCTCGTATCCTGTCTCTCAAAATCTCAATGGTCCCCAGATGAAATCGGGCGCAACAATCCAGATTGGCTATCAAAAGTCGTTGAATTAGAGAAAGGCAATCAAAATGACACCAAACAGAGGTGCAGTTGCAACGAGTGTTGTGGTCTTGCTGTTGGTGGTGGGAGCAGTGACACTAATGGCGCACATGCGTGTGCAGAAGACAATGCCGGAGGACGGAGCGGTGTTGTCTGGGGCCCCTAGTCGTGTCCAGGTTTGGTATACGCAGGCTCCGGACCCGGCCATCAGTCAATTGTTACTGGAAGGGGCCGATGGCGCAGTTGCGTTAGATGAGACTGCGATAGGAGATGACAAGTCTTTGATGGCGATACTTCCGACGGCGCTGGCTGGAGGCATCTATACCGTGAAGTGGCGTACGGCTGGCGACGATGGTCACACTCAACGTGGCGATTTTTCGTTTACGGTTCGAGCGGCCAATTAACTTCCTGCGCGAGTTTTCGTGCTGGTGTTTTTGTTATAGCTAGTGGTGCACTTGCTGGGTTATGGACGTTGATGGGCAAGCGCTTAGCTATTTAGCGGGCGCTAAATGGGTGGCGTATGTCGGTTTGGTCGGTCTGACTGGCGCACTTGCCGTTCGGCGTTTACTCGTGCCAGTGACAGCCGTGCACGAAGAGACTACTGTTCTTGAGAGAGTTCTGCGAAACGTAGCTACTTACAGCGCATGCCTGGTTACCTTGTCAGCTGCTGCTCGCTTGTATGCGCAGACCTATTCAGTGTTTGGCTTGGAAGAGCCTATTACTTTTGAGCTGATTCGTGTTGTAGGGCTCGATAGTCGATGGGGCGAACGCTGGCAGCCGCAGGCGGGGCTCTCCTTGCTCACGTTGGCTGCATCGGTCAGCTCGTGGTGGCTGCCGAGTATCGGGTGGCGGCTTATCGCAGGTTCTACCATGTTGTTATGGCTTGTCCTGCCGCTGACTGGCCATGCCATGGCGGTTAGCACGTCCGTTCCGTGGGTGGCTCAGAGTGCACACGGCCTCGCGGTCGGTCTTTGGGTTGGATCGCTCTTTTCAATATTTGCGGTGTCCACTCCACTGCTTGCGATGCAGGATGGACCGAACCGTGTCGCTGATTTGATTCGGCGGTTCTCTCCGCTGGCGGTTGGAGCTGTGTCTGTCATTTTTCTCACGGGCCTAGTGACAACCTGGTTCTATTTGGATACGGTCAGTCAGCTCCAGGAGACTTGGTACGGGAAGATACTCCTTGTCAAAATTGGGTTTGTACTTGTGACCGCTGCGTTTGGAGCGTATAACTGGCGGTGTCTTTCCCGGAAGTTGGGAAGCCGCGGTGGTTCAAACAAACTAAGAGAGTCGGTGCGTCTGGAGCTTACAGCGGCGCTGGTGGTGTTACTGGTGACGGCTGTCCTTGTTCATTTGGCGATGCCGCACGAATTGGGGTGAATGGGCTCATGTCTATACCGTTTTCAAGGCGTCATTTCTTACAAACTGCTGGTGCAACGGCTGCGATCTGGGTTCCCGCACCGGTTAACGGATACTCAGCATCGGAAGTCTCCAATCGGGCCGCTGCGCATGGCAGTGAACTCAGTGAACTAGGCATCTCTCTGTGGGATTTGGATACGCCGGCGCTGGTCGTTGACCTTGATGCCCTTGAAGGCAACCTTGAAGTTATGCAGCGAGTTGTTGGGGAGAATGGTATTGCGAGTCGTCCGCACGCGAAAACGCACAAGACTCCGGCGATTGCGCGCATGCAACTTGCAACAGGGTCGGTCGGTATCTGTGTTGCGAAGGTTAGTGAGGCTCAAGCTTTGTTTGATCATGGAATCGAGCATCTTTTACAGACGACTACCAATGTGACGGCTTTAAAGATTGAACGGGCGATGAATCTTCGCCGCTGGTGTCACAACTTTGTTCAGGCTACGGATACGATGGAGAATGCGCGGCTGCTGTCAGAAGCAGCGGAGGCTGCAGGTGTCGTAGCCGATGTGGTGGTCGACGTTGACCCAGGTGGTCATCGAACCGGGATCACGCCTGGGCAGCCCGCGTTGGAATTAGGTCAGTTGGTGGATCAATTGCCAGGACTGCGGTTGCGCGGCATGTTGTGTTACGACGGGGGGTCCCAACATGTCGCGGGTTTTGCAGCGAGGCAGACACAAACGCTCGAGCGGCTTGGTCCCGCGTCAGAGACACTCGACCGGTTTAGGCGCTCTGGTCTCAATACAGAAATTTTCAGTGGTGGAGGTACCGGAACCTACAACATCGACCATCAAAATCCAGGGTTTACTGACGTCCAGGTTGGTAGTTATGTCTTTATGGACGCCCAGTACTTAGGGATTGGCGGTGCCTCAAATGCAGAGTTATATACAGATTTTCAGCCGGCGCTGACTATTTTGACTACTGTATTGAACGCCCAGTACGAAGGACGGGCTACTACAGATGCGGGAGCGAAAGCCTGCACGATTAACCGTCCTTGGCCAATTGTCAAAGGTGAATCTGGGATGAGCTATACGTCCGGCTCCGACGAATTTGGTTCGATTCGTTACGAAGATCCGAGTCGCACCTACCGAGTAGGTGACAAACTTGAATTGATCGTGTCACATTGTGATCCGGTCGTAAATTTGTATGACCAGATGTATGCGGTGCGTGGTGGTGTGGTTGAGGCGGTCTGGGAGATCGCTGCACGCGGCAAGTCGACCTAAGAGTCCGCTATAATAGACGCGCTTATGTGGACGAAGCTTCAGAATACGCCTAGAAAGCGTAATCCCCGGAAGATTGCCGTCATCGATCCCGAACGCTGTTTTGGTGCGTTTGCGTGTTCAATATGCCAGGCAGCGTGTCCGGTCGAGGATTGCATTGTCGAGGAACCCGATGCATATGGTCGGATGGTCTGCGCCGTTCGTATCGACAAATGCATTGGTTGTGGCCTCTGTGTCACCGTCGGAAATGAAACGGCTCCCGGGAAGCGCGACTTTGGATGTCCGCCTGATTATGATGCCATCGACATGTCTGCCTTTGACGATGTTGTCCAGGCTGTGTCTCGCGAAGCGATTGAATCCGGTGAGGTTCAACCGGACGCCCAGTCAGAACCAGACGCGGCCGCAACATAACGCCATCCTATTCGGTGTGACTGTTGTTTCCTTGCAGTCGTCAAGTCACCACCCACAGCAGTCTGTTTTGTACCGACATTTTGGGCAGCGCCAGACTGCGTGCATGCGAAACATTTCCGCACCGCACCGTTCACAGATGACGGCTTCCGCCGTGTTTGCCGATGTCTGGGCTGAAGAAGACACGATAGTGGGTTGCTTGAGTGCTGCTTTTGGCGGGGCGGGCATGTGACAATTATAGTCTTGTCTCCTTCGAACGGTGATAGACGATAGTCTGTATTAAAACATCAGCACCTTAGTGTTTTGAGGGTGTATCATCACAGTAACAGTCGGAGGTAAAGGTGGACGAACGATCACAGGTGTTACTTTCAGCATTGCTTGGCGCTGTTGTCGGGGCGGTCGTTGGCGCCCTCTATCTCACAGAACGTGGTCGGCGTGTTCGGGACCAAATCGATCCAGCATTGGACGGGTTCATGACCGAGCTTGAACGTGCTCGTGGCACTGTGGAGAAAGCCCAGGCGGCTGCACGTGAGGGCCATCGAACATTTCAGGGTGTGGTTGAGGCGACACAGACCTCGGATGATGAAGCGACTGGTGAATCCACCGAAGCATGGCCTGATCGAGGTGTTCGGGAGGTTTCAGCCCAGTAGTGGTGTGACCACGCCTGGTTGGTGCTAGTCCGCTTGTCGTACTCGACAATCTGCGCGAATTCGGATTGTTGGTGTTTTATTTCTGGCCCGTTTCAGGGTAGCGCTTCATTGTTTGTGTCACGAGGTCTTCGCAGAGCGGTCTTACAAGGTTGAGACTGGCTTTACTGAGGGGGTTGTCAACGTGCGGATTGCTTATCAGGGGGAACCGGGGGCTTACAGCGAAGCTGCTGCACTTCGCTTTGATTCCAGTGCGGAGTTGTTACCCCGCCAAGCGTTCGAAGACGTTTTTCATGCTGTCCAAGAGGGCACATCAACGCATGGCATTCTGCCCATTGAAAATACGATTGCCGGTAGCATCCATCGGAACTACGACCTGATGCTTGAATACCAACTTCCGATTGTTGCTGAAGTAAAACAGCCGGTAGTGCACAACCTTATAGTCTCCGAAGGGACGACACTACAGCAGGTAAAGCGTGTCTACTCCCATCCAAAGGGACTAGAACAGTGTGAACGGTTTTTGCGGACGTTGTCGGACGTCGAAATTGTTGCTACGTACGACACAGCCGGAAGTGCCAAAATGATTAAGGAGCAGGGGTTGACCGACACTGCTGCAATTGCGTCCGCGCGTGCTGCTGAGATTTTTGGTTTACGCGTTCTGAAAACTGGTGTTCAAGATTATGCAGATAACTTCACCAGGTTTCTGATTATATGTCGCGATCCGGCACCACTCGGCCCCCCCGATAAGACGACGATTGTGTTTACTGTTCCGAATGATGCGGGCGCTTTGTTTAAAGCGCTCAGTGTGTTTGCTTTACGAGATGTCGATCTTACGAAACTTGAGTCGAGGCCAATTCCAGACCGACCTTTTGAGTATTTATTTTATGCCGATTTGGCCGCTAACTCAGAGGATGTTCGATGCACCCGAGCGTTAGCTCATCTTGCTGAGTTCGCGCCGTCGCTCAGTACCTTGGGGTCCTATCCGACATGGAAGGAAGCGCCGGCGGAGATCGCCGAACCTTAGATGTTTACAGGCTCCGTGAGCGCCTGAATGAGACTCGCCGTTAACGCCGGAACATCATCGATTTTACGTGCGGTGATAACGTTACCGTCAACAATGACTTGGCGGTCCATGTAGAGTCCGCCAGCGTTCTTTACATCAATCGCGATGGACGGCCAGCATGTAATTTTTCGGTCGCGAACGGCGTTTACGGAAATTAGTATTTGGGTTCCGTGACTGATTGCAGCGACTGGCTTTCCAGCTTCGACGATGTCACGAACAAAATCCACCATGGCGTGTCGCATGCGTATTTTGTCTGGCGCAAATCCACCGGGAATGACGACGGCGTCGAACTCTTTAAAGGAGTCCCGACCCACTGTTTGATCGGATGAAACAACGAGACCGTTTCTTCCAGTGAATGAGTTTGGCGCCGTTGGTCCGACAGGCACGATATCAGCTCCAGCGCGTGAAAGGGCGTCCTTGCACGCAGTGAACTCGTCGTCGTCAAACAAGGCTTCGATAAGAATCGCGATACGTTTTCCGTTTATAGGTTCTGCAGGATCGTTGCCGATAATCGTGCCTCCAGCCGCGCATTGTATATCCTTCGTATAGCCCTGTGTTGGCTATACACCCCTCCACACGGTAAAAGTGGAGAGCCGGACGAGACACTGTGCGGTTACTTTTTGAGACAACCTGGCTGGGTGTCTTGCTCGGTGCTGCAACCGTGGTACCGGCGAGGTCCCATGTTGTGGTGTTTGGATAACCAATGCTAAATCGTCTTGCGAACGAACAAAGTCCGTATCTTCAACAGCATGCGAACAATCCTGTTGATTGGTATCCGTGGTGTGAAGAGGCGTTTAATCGATCTCAGCAGGAACAGAAGCCTATTTTTTTGTCCATTGGCTATTCAACGTGCCATTGGTGTCATGTGATGGAACATGAGTCGTTCGCTCACCAGAAGATCGCGTCTGTACTTAACGAGCATTTTGTATCGGTAAAAGTCGACCGTGAAGAACGTCCGGATGTTGATCGCGTATACATGGCATTCGTTCAAGCGACAACTGGCTCTGGCGGCTGGCCGATGAGTGTATGGCTGACTCCGGCATTGAAGCCGTTTTTTGGAGGGACGTATTTTCCGCCGGATTCGCGGTGGGGCAGACCTGGGTTTCCAGACATCCTGAACGAGATTGCATCGAGGTGGGAGACGAATCGCGAAGAGCTCGAGCAATCGGCCGAAGCAATTATGGAGCGTTTACGCGAAACAAAGGTAACCGCACTGTCAGGTTCCGGATCCTCAGAATCAACTCGCTCGACTCCTACCGTAGACGCGCTCTCAGTTGCTGTGGAGCAGTATGCTCAGGCGTTTGATACACGATATGGGGGTTTTGGTGATGCACCAAAGTTTCCACGGCCGGCAGAATTACTTTTTCTACTCCGAGAATCGGCGCGGTCTGGTGAATCAACTCCGTGTCGTATTGCGGTTACTACACTGGAAGCGATGGCAAGTGGTGGGATGCGTGACCATATTGGAGGTGGTTTTCATCGGTATTCCGTCGATGCCGCATGGCGTGTGCCCCATTTTGAAAAAATGCTCTACGACCAGGCGCAGCTCATCATGGCCTATCTTGAAGGTGGATTAGCTGTCCAGGGCAAGGGTCTACTCGTTGTGGCTGAGGATACGGTTGATTACGTTCTTCGGGAGATGACGCATCCTGAGGGTGGATTTTTTTCAGCGGAAGACGCAGACAGCCTAGTTCCGGATGAGTCGGCCGACAGTAGAACGAAATCAGAAGGGGCCTTCTACCTGTGGAGCGCTGCCGAAATTGATTCCGTTCTCGGTGGGACGGCTGATGTGTTGAAACGTCGGCTTGGTATAGAGCCTGACGGAAATGCGCCGCAAGATCCGATGGGCGAGTTTCGAGGGAAAAACATTCCTTATCTTCAGCAGGATGTTGATGAAATTGCGCGTTTGACAGGGCAGAGTGCAGATGCAGTGGTTCTTACCCTTGGCGATGCGCGCAAACGTCTATTTGATGTGCGTGCGTTACGTTCGAGGCCCGATCGTGATGAGAAAATTTTGGCGGCGTGGAACGGGTTGATGATTGCGTCGTTGTCACGTGCAGGTCATGTGTTCGCTGCTCAGCAGGGGCAACGGTGTACAGCAGCTGCGGTTGCAGCGGCTTCATTCGTTCGTGAGCATCTCTGGGACGATGACGCGGGTATGCTGGCTCGTCGATATCGAAATGGAGCGGTTTCGAGTTCTGGATATGCGGAGGATTATGCGTGTGTAATATGGGGAGCGCTGGAACTGTTTCAAACGACTGGGGAAATTGAGTGGTTCGATTGGGCGACTAGACTGCAGGAGCGTCAAGACGAGTTGTTTTGGGATGACAAAGATGGCGGATGGTTTGCAACGACCGGCGGCGATCCCAGCATCCTCCTCAGGGTTAAAGAAGATTACGACGGAGCGGAGCCTTCAGCTGGTTCGGTTGCTGTTGATAATCTGATGACTTTGTGGCACCTGACAGGGAACGAAGCATATCTTGTCAAAGTTGAACGGGTGCTCAGTCGCTTTGGTAATCGTCTCGGTCAGCTAGCTCGTGTAGTGCCGATGATGATGGCGGCGCTTGTCCGTTATCATGCGATACCGACGCAAGTGGTTTTAGTCGGACTTCGCGGTGCGGCGGATTTGAAGGCCCTTGAGCGGGTTGTGGCCGATCATTATTTACCGTTTTCGGTGCGAGTAATCGTTACTCCTGGTGAACAGCAGGAGGAATTGGCACGACGTTTACCGTATGTAAAAGCAATGTCAATGGTTGCTGGAGTGGCTACAGCCTATGTCTGCACAAAATTCTCGTGTCGGGAGCCCGTTACAGATCCGAAATTATTAAACGAACAACTTAGGCAGATCAAACAGTCAAATGGAGCGTCGCTAGTATGAAATTTACAGTGGAAGTCTTGGTCAAGGGTGAAGAACACGTCGTCGAAAAGGTTGTTGAGGTCGATGTGCCAGAGCCTCATGCGTGGGATGATAACGATGTTCGCCGTGTCTTGGAGTCAATCCTTTCGACGTTCGACGCTGTCCAATCTCCCGAAGCAACTGATCGGACCGTATCTCTTCGGGGTTTTAGCTGGATTGTTACCCCGGTCGATGACGGAGTCGCTATTGCGATTGAAATTCCGAGTGGTGCCGTTGTTGCGGGAACGTTTGAGGCTGACGTTGACACATTGACTGCTACGATCACTCGTGCTCTGGCGACGGTTAGAGGTCAGGAACAAGTCCACTAGTTGATCAATTGTGTGTTGAGTAAAAAGATGCCGTGGAAACGATCACCGCTTGTGAGGTGTCTGTTGGTAGCCGGTATTCCTTTATTGGCTACCGAACTGATCTTGTCGCAAGAGATAGGTCCGGCGAATGGCGCACTCGTGCTCGTCGGCGGTGCGATGCGTGACCCGGTGATTGTGGAACGATTTCTTGCGCTTGCCGGTGGTGGTGATGCTCCGATTGTCGTAATTCCGACGGCTGGCGGCGAGGACACCTACGATCAGTCGTGGCCAGGATTACGTGCCTTTACGAATGCTGGCGCTACTGACGTGACAGTGATGCATACGACTGACCGGGATGTTGCGAACAGTGAGTCGTTTGTTGCTCAACTACGGCGGGCGAGAGGTGTGTGGTTCGGTGGCGGTCGCCAGTGGCGATTGGTCGATGCCTATTTAGACACGAAAGTACACCACGAAATTCAAGGTGTGCTTGACCGTGGCGGTGTTGTCGGTGGTTCGTCTGCTGGGGCATCAATATTAGGCTCGTATCTTGTTCGAGGAGATACGAGGACAAATACGATCATGATGGGTGACCATGAAGAGGGTTTGGGATTCTTGCGTGGGGTGGGTATCGATCAACATTTACTTCGCCGGAACCGGCATGCCGACATGATAGAGGTGCTCCGAACGCGGCCTGAACTTCTCGGCATTGGACTTGATGAAGACACAGCAATTGTGGTGTCGGGAGATATGTTCGAGGTCATCGGTCAAAGCTATGTCGCCATATATGACAATCAACGTAGCCTTAATTCTGGGGCG
>CAZDQD010000122.1:0-10939 GCA_964507425.1 uncultured Vicinamibacteraceae bacterium | reverse complement strand
AGCCTCCACTTGTTTGGTTATGTCACTTTCTTCGGTTGCCATCCTTAGGCCATGTGTCGTGACCTGAAAATGCCTTCTTGGCGTCTCGTGCGTCACGCGACTTCCTATTGTTACGATGAGAAGGCCAGACTGTGCTATGGCGCGGCGTTCTGCTAGTAATGCCTCATTACGGGTACAAATCTGCCGGTCGTGGTCTATATAATTTAAGCTTGCCTCGATAGGATAACCAAACCAAGCTTCGTTTGAATCAAAGCACAGGCGGACACCGTTCTGCACCGCAATCGCGGTGCTGCTGCAGTCCGCGTGGGCATCGACTAGAGCAGCGTGGCGAAGCAACTGGGCGTGTTCTCCGTGAATTGGCACTATATAGTCTGGTTTAACGAGCGAAAGCATCTCCTTCATGTCCTGTTGGCTGCCATGTCCTGATACATGTATCGGATGTTCTGCGTTTTGGACAACCTCTATGTCTCGTTTTACTAGTCGTTTGACCAATTTATTGAGCTGACCTTCATTGCCAGGTATTAGCCGTGCGGAAAATGCAATAACGTCGCCAGACTCAAGTGGCACACGTCCATCCGGTACTGTGGCAAGTTGGTGAAGCGCCGAACGCGGCTCGCCTTGAGAACCCGTTGCTATCACTAGGAGATCTTTCCTGAGGTACTGCCGCAATTTAGACTTCTCTGCGTACATGTTTGGTGCAATCTCAAGGTAACCAAGTCTTTCAGCCAGTCGCACGTTATTAATCAATGACCGTCCCATTAAAAACACCTTGCGGCCATGCGTTCGCGCAAGTTCAAATAACGTCCGAACTCTATTGATGCTTGATGAAAAGGTTGTGACAAATATTCTTGTGTCGATGGCGCTGAAAAGTCTTTCGAGTCCTCGATACGCGTGTTGTTCATCCGGGGTGTAACCGGACATTAGGGCGTTAGTGCTGTCGGCGAACATCGCTAGTACGCCTTCCTCACCGATTTCGGCGAGGCGTGACCTGTCGGTTGCGCTAGCTTCTTGTTGAGACGCGTTCATCTTGTAATCACCGGTATGAAGAACGGTCCCCGCAGGTGTATTGACTGCCACTGCGACAGAGCCTGGCAAGCTATGAGCGACATTAATAAATTCAAGGCCAAAGACGCCAATCTCGATATGAGAACCGATGGGGACTTCTACTAGTCGTTCTTCAGGCGCGATCGCATGTTCTTTTAATATTCGTTCAAGTAGCGCTAAGGTAAAACTAGTGCCGTAAATGTTGCCTCTGAGAATGTGCCAGATGAACGGGACTGCACCAATATGGTCTTGGTGGCCATGTGTCAACACGATGCCATCTAAAGTTCCCACTTCCTTTGATAGAGTCTCGATATTCGGAATTACTGCCTGAATCCCAAAATGTGTCAAGCCAGGCAACGCTGAGCCGGCATCGAGCATTAGGGAGCAGTTCCGAGATTTCAGAACCATCATGTTCATTCCGAAATCACCCGCGCCGCCGAAAAGAACCGCTTCAAGAAGTGGAGAGCGATTATTTTTATCGTTTATGTCGTTAGCGCACATCATAAGAAAACACCGTTCTCACGTGTCTATCTAGATGACGAGAGCAAAAGGTCTGAGAGGCGAATAATTTCGGTCAGACCTAACTCGGCAGGTCGCCGTTTTGGATCAATCTGCGTTCGTTCACATAGCCAATAGGGATCGATACCGCGATCTCGTGTAATACCTGCCATTGCGTTGGTAATGTATTTTCGTCTTTGGTTGAAGATGGTACGGGTTAATTTATCAAACAACACTGGATCTAAGGGCTGCTGATTGTTTCTTCTAAATCTTAGGGAAACCAATTCAGATTTCACTTTTGGCATTGGGCGAAAAGCCCCTGGCGGAACGCGTAAGACTTCTTTCGCCTGAGCATGAAGTAACGTTAGGAGCGCCAACGGCCCATAGTCTTTCGTGCCAGCGGTCGCCGTTATTCTGCGAGCCACTTCCAATTGAAGCATATACGTGGCATCCCAAATTTTTAGGTTCTTTGAAATTGTGAGTGTTCTAGAGAGTATTGGCGTTGCGATATTGTACGGGAGGTTTCCGACCAGGCGCAGTCTTGTACAAGGCCTGACGTCTAGCTGCTGTGCGATCTCACTAAGATCCACGCCCAATACGTCCGCAGTAATAATGCGAACCGTCTTGGGTAACGATTCTTTGAGCTTGGCTGCGAGGTTGCGGTCTAATTCGATAGCGGTAATGTTTTGCGAATACTCAAGTAAGAGTCTAGTGAGCACGCCACGCCCTGGCCCTATCTCGATAAAGCAATCCGTGGGCAATGGGGCAATCTGATCGACGATTTTCTTCGCCCAAGGCTGCTCCAGAAAATGTTGGCCGAATCTTTTTTTGGGACGACAATTAGTCAATGTTATAGCCAGATTGTTGGGAATAACACACCGAAACCCAGAAGCGATTCCTCGACTCGGGCGATGTTAAGTCTGCACATCGAAATACCTACAGCACGACGTTAGGCAGCATTTGTCGCAATCAGGGCGGGATTTGCAAATTCGCCTGCCGTGTCTAATTAGATAGTCGGACATTTGCAGCCATGTGTGGGGCTCTAGCAGGGAGGTAACTTGCGCCTCAACGTTATGGGCTTCGGTCTGTTCGGTTAGACCCAATCTATTGCAGACTCTAAGCACGTGGCGGTCTACTGGAAACGCATCGAGATTCAGCCCGTGACCAAGTACAACGTTCGCGGTCTTACGGCCAACGCCGGGCAAACGAAGAAGTTCTGCCATTGTGTTGGGGACAGTGCCGCCATATTCCTCTTCAATGATTCGTGAAAGGTTTGTTAACGCATGTGCTTTTGATTTATAAAGTCCAACAGGGCGAATTATGGTTTCTATTTCCTTCGGATGAGCTGCGCGTAGAAGTGTCGATGTTGAGAATCTTCGGAACAAAACCTTCGTTACCTGATTGACCTGTTTGTCGTTGGTCTGCGCGGAAAGTACAGTAGCGACAAGCAGCTGGAAGGCGTTGTCGAACTCTAATTCTGTTCCGACCTCTGGATATTGCTCAGACAAGAGCCTATAAAGAGCGTTTGCGTGTCCAACCGTCGCTGCTTCCATTGAACCCGTCTTCTCAGTGGATAGGTCCTTTTGGCGGCGAAACCTTTGCCGGAGTCTCACTAAATGCGCGCAGATGTTCCTGTAGCGCCGCGATTAGATTTGGCACGAACTGCATAGGAACCACAATGCGAGAACGGACGGGTGCGCGGAGTTGTTGTTGGTTGTTGCCTTCTCGCACATCGTGCTCCGATGGTGGAAGCACTTCGCAAAAGGTAAGCGTAAAGTCAAACGGGGTTCGCGAGATCGCGCAAAAGTTCGCGTACGTTCTTTCCACATCGCTGGGTTCGTCAGGCACGATTGTGAAATTGACCTGCTTTCGATCGTTCATTTAGGAAGCCTCCCTTTTTCGGTATTGCCTGGAATCTAGATTCATCCAGAAAGGTTTATTTCTATTTTTTTAAATCAATAGCGCCTCATTATTCCTATCACGACGCCCTGTACCTGAACACGGTCGGTATCAAACACGATTGGACTCATGGCTGGATTTTGAGGCTGAAGACGAACTTGATTCGATTCAAGGTAATAAGTTTTGAGTGTGGCCTCGGACCCGTCAATCAGCGCGACAACAGTCTCTCCATTTGTGACAGATTTTCTGTCTTCAAGAATGACAATGTCATTGTTCCGAATCTGCTCATCGATCATCGAATTTCCCTTAACTCGGAGCGCGTAAGTATCTCGTTTACCTAGGAATTCTTCGGGAACGGAGACGGTTTCGGAGGAAAGCACGGCTTCGATCGGTTCCCCAGCTGACACGCGACCGAGAAGGGGGATGTCTCGTGCACGGGCGCCGCTTCGCGTCGGCATGAGTTCGACGGAGCGACTACGGTTCCAAGTTCGTTTAATAAAACCTTTTTCTTGGAGATTCGATAGATGTTTGTGAACGGTTGCAAGCGAAGAAAGGCCAAACCTACGACCAATCTCTTCGAGGCTTGGCGCATAACCGTGATGTTCAATAAATTCATTGAGGTAATCAAGAATTTCGCGTTGTCGCTTCGTCAACGGCCGCACGTCACCTCCCGGGGCTAACAGGTTTAGTAACGCGGACTCTAATGCAAACAAAAGGCGAACATCAAGAACCGGGTGTACGATTGATCTCGTGGGAATCCCAATTCAACTCCCGGCACGGAAACCGAATGGATTCGATGTCGTTGGCTTTGGACTCAACATGACGGACCTTTTAGTTCTCGTGGATCGGTACCCAGAGGCCAATTCGAAGCAGGAAATTCAGCAATCTACACATTGCCCTGGCGGACAAGCGGCGACGGCAATGGTTACGTGCGCTCGTTTGGGCTGGAAGGCTCGCTATGTTGGACGATTTGGTGATGATTCGCATGGAATAGTTGGATTGGAGAGTCTGAAGACGGAGCAGGTCGATACGAGCGCGACAAGAATTGTTAAAGAAACGGCAAACGGATTTTCCGTTATTGTCGTTGATAAGGCTACGGGTAACAGAACAATTATGTGGAAGCGATCGGAAAAACTAACAGTTCGGCCAGAGGATGTTGATCCCGCTGCCGTCTGTTCCGGTCGCGTTCTGTTGGTCGATTGCCATGACACCGCGGCATCGGCAGTGGCGGCTCGGCACGCGCGAGCCGCCGGTATCCCGACTGTGATTGACGTTGAATACGTGCGGCCCGGGATTGACGAATTGTTACGCGAAATTGATGTCGTTATTACCTCGGAAGATTTTCCAGCACAATTAACCGGAATCTCGCAGCCGAGCCTCGCCTTGAAGAGCATTCAAACAGAATACAAATCGGCGATAGTTTGTATGACGAGGGGGGGTAATGGGAGTTTAGCTCTTCTCGGCACTGAGGAAATATCGACGCCAAGTTTTCCAGTGAAGGTGATTGATTCCACGGGAGCCGGCGACGTTTTCCGCGGGGGTTTTATTTCAGCTTGGCTTCGAGCGGGAGATTCTACGACGGCCGCAGACATTTTTCGCTCCGCAAACGCGGCAGCGGCGATGAAATGCCGATCGCTGGGAGCAAGGGCCGGCATCCCGACTCAAAAAGAGTTGCAGAGATTTCTCCAGTCCGACCGAGACAAATGAGTAACCAGACTCTAGGACTGGAAAGCTCTGTAAGGTTTCTCAGTGGGGTAGGGCCACGCCGAGCAAAAACCCTTAAGAAA
This sequence comes from uncultured Vicinamibacteraceae bacterium, assembly GCA_964507425.1. Classification (GTDB taxonomy): domain Bacteria; phylum Acidobacteriota; class Vicinamibacteria; order Vicinamibacterales; family UBA8438; genus DTWD01. The sequence goes on along the minus strand of CAZDQD010000122.1, from coordinate 5,711 downwards.
AACGGGATCATCACTGTTGGGGATTTATTATTCGCCTTGCCCAAACGTTACGAAAATCGAAGGGAGGTGACTACAATCTCAAAGCTCTCCGTAAATGCTACAACCGGAATTCGAGGAAAAGTACTCGGCACGGGAGTGCGGTCAACAAGGCGACCGGGTTTCAAACTGTTTGAAATGTTGGTCGGAGATGAGACCGGTCAAATCTATGCAATCTTTCCAAATCAGACATACCTTAACGAGGTGTTCAAGGATGCGAGAACCTTGCTGATGTTCGGGACTGTATCGAAAAGAAACGCTGGAGGGCTCCAGCTAACGAATCCAGAGTACGAGTTGGTACTGAATGATGGAGCCACTCAGAAAAGGTCAATCCACATTGGAAGAACTGTGCCAGTGTACGAAAAGCTGGAAACTTTCAGCTCAAAACTAAGACGTCGTGTGGTTTATGAAACTCTTGAACGATTGGGCGATAACGTGAATGAGGTGCTGCCAAAAGCCGTAAGGCAGGAGTGGAATTGTTTGCGCCGGAAAGAGGCCCTGACGGAAGCTCATTTTCCACAAGACGACACCTCGCTCGAAACTCTAAATCGCTTTCAAAGTCAGGCTCAAAAAGATTTAATCTTCGAAGAGTTCTTTGACTTTCAGCTTGGACTTCAACTGAATCGGAGGTCTCATTCTAAAATGACCAAGGCGGGGTCGCTCGTCGTCACGGATCGGATTCGAGGGGTTGCACTTAACGTTCTGCCATTTCACTTAACAACGGATCAAAAGCGTGTTCTACGAGAAGTCGTTGACGACCTCACAAAACCCACGCCAATGAATCGTTTATTACAAGGCGACGTTGGATCGGGGAAGACTATTGTTGCACTTCTTGCGGCTGTCGTCGCCATAGAGAATGGATTCCAAGTCGCGTTCATGGCGCCAACCGAGCTGCTCTCCGAACAACATGAGGTGACGTTACGGAAAGCTCTAGCTCATACAGATTATTCTATCGAGCTGCTAACCGGCTCAATGAAAAGTGCCGATCGCGATGCCACTGCAGCACGAATCAGAAACGGAAGCAGTCAGTTGATCATCGGCACCCACGCGTTGATACAAACTACGACGGAATTCAGATCACTAGGATTGATAATTATCGATGCGCAGCATCGATTTGGCGTTGCGCAGAGGGCATCACTGCGAAAAAAAAATTCAAAGGCCAATCTATTGCTAATGACGGCCACTCCTATTCCACGAACATTAGCACTCAGCGCTTACGGCGATCTTGATGTCTCGGAAATTCGAGAACGTCCACCAGGGCGTCGAAATATTGTCACAAAAATAGCGTCGGGAAGTGCACGGAAAGAAGTGTTTCGTTTCGTAGATGGACAGATATCCCAGGGCAGACAGGCATTTGTCGTATATCCGTTAATTGAGGAATCTGCGAAACTGGACCTTAAGGCGGCTACGGTGATGGTGAAGGAAATCGAGGAGGTTTATTTCAAAAACAGACGTGTCGCACTAATTCATGGCCGCCTGCATCGTTCCGAGAGAGAGCGACTGATGAATGAGTTCAGCGTTGGTGAAATAGACCTATTGGTGGCAACCACCGTGATTGAAGTTGGACTTGACGTGCCGAACGCATCAGTGATGGTGATTGAACAGGCCGAGCGCTTCGGCTTAGCACAGTTGCATCAGTTGCGAGGACGTGTTGGCCGAGGAGAACATGAATCGTTTTGCATTTTGTTACACAAGGATAACCCTACGGCAACATCGACGGCACGTTTGAAAGCCTTAGTCGATACCAACGATGGATTTATGATCGCAGAGAGAGATTTACAGCTGCGGGGGCCCGGCGATTTTTTTGGCACTCGCCAATCAGGAACACCGCTATTTCGAACCGGCGATGTAGTACGGGACTACGGAATTATGAACGTAGCTGCTCGAATAGCGAAAGAATGGCTAGCTGGCCCGGAACAGCAGTCTATTGACCTTAATCGCGTGAAATTAGACTGGAGTACGCGGTTTCCATTTGCGAGTACGAGCTAACGGTGGGATTTAGATGCAGATCATTGGAGGCACACTTAAAGGTCGCCGTTTAATAGGACCAGGTTCCGATGATATACGGCCGACGAGTGCCAGATTGCGAGAAACTCTTTTTGATGTACTTATGAATGACGTACATGGTGCGAACGTACTTGATGGTTTTGCCGGCACCGGTGCGGTTGGGCTCGAAGCTATTAGTAGAGGGGCTCACACGACAACCTTCGTGGAAGACAGTGCAATCGCACTGAAATTGGTGTCGGAAAATATCGCGCGTTGCGGAGCGCAGTCAGACACGAACGTTATTCGCGGTAAACTGCCAGAGGTGTTTAGAAATATGGGACAAGTAGAATTCGACCTGATGTTTTTTGATCCTCCATATGGTTTTGATGAGATCAAAATAGGTGACATACTGTCGGCATCGCTCCATAATCTTACCGACGACGGAAAAATTATTGTAGAGACGACTAAGCGAAACGCTACCTCCGAGGTAAATGACGTGGAATTTGTCCGGCGGGTGAAAGGTGGCGATAGCGCGTTGGATTTTTATGTCAAAAAAAGAGGATAAGCTCGCAGTCTACCCGGGCACCTTTGATCCGCTAACCAACGGCCACGTTGACATAATTGAACGTGGCGCAAAGTTGTTCGATCGAATAGTAGTCGCGATTTTGGAAAACAACGAGAAAGCTCCTCTATTTTCAGTCGCGACGCGAGCTGAGATCGCGCGATCTGTATTCAGTCACCATGCGAATGTTGAGGTTGAGCATTTTGATGGATTATTGGTCGACTATGTTTCAGAACGTGGCGCGGATGTGATCGTAAGAGGTCTACGCGCTATTTCCGACTTCGAATACGAGATGCAAATGGCACTCATGAATCGACATCTTGATTCTTCGATTGAAACCGTTTTCATGATGCCGGATGAGCGTTACACTTATCTCAGTTCACGTCTGGTTAAAGAAGTGTTTGCTCTTGGTGGCAGTGTCTCCGGTCTGGTCCCGCCGTTAGTTCAGGAACACCTCAACCAAAGTAGTCCTCAAATTAGTAGCCGATCCCAGGGGTAACACCCATTTTTGAACAGATGCTTTATTCGTATGGATTTCGCTGACCGGGTTTTACAGGTCTCGTCGTCTCAGACACAGGCGGTAACAGCCGCTGCGGCGAAGTTACGCAAGAAAGGTGTCGATGTTATTGACCTTGGAGCCGGCGAACCCGATTTCCGCACACCCGCGCACATAGGCGATGCAGCGATCACCGCTGTGCGTGAAGGCTTCACAAAATACACGCTCAATTCCGGCACTGAAGAATTGAGACGGGCTATCTGTTCCTGGTACGAACAGCGCTACGGCGTCTCTTTTCCGATGGCACAGTGCATGGTGTGTGCCGGAGGGAAACAAGGATTATTTAATGCGGCGATGTGCCTTTTTAGGCAAGGTGACGAGGTGGTGACGCATAGCCCCGTATGGCCATCAATTGTTGAACAGATCAAACTCTTCGACGCAACACCGGTTCTCGTTCGGACGTCAGCAGAAACGGCGTTCAAAGTAGATGCAAAATCGATACTTGATGCCGTTACGGACAATACACGAGCGATTATTTTGAATTCTCCTTCCAATCCGACGGGCGCAGTGATTTCAGAGATTGAAGTCGAAACCATCGCGAAGGAAACCCAAGGAACAGGCATTTGGCTTGTGTTGGACCTTTGCTACGAACAGCTTATCTATAGCGACGACGGTCATAACCTGCCGTTGCTATTGTCTACGTATGCCCCCGAACGGTCCGTGCTTATTGGTAGCGCCTCGAAGAGTTACGCCATGACCGGCTGGCGTTGCGGCTGGATTTTGGGTCCGGAATCATTGATCTCACACGGAAATTCCGTGCAGAGCCATGCCACATCAAATGTGTCGTCAATTACTCAAAAAGCGGCCTTAGCTGCGCTCACGGGAGGTGATTCTGATGTTATTGCCATGTGTGGAGAATATAAGGACCGCAGAGACCTTCTGATAGATGCGCTTAAGACAGAACCCAGATATCGAATTGTGACGCCAGGTGGAGCATTCTATCTATTTCCAGACATTACAGATTTTTTAAGTATTGATGGGCTTCGAACCTCTGCAGAGTTTTCGACACGATTGCTACAAGAGGCACACGTCGCGGTCACCCCGGGGGAAGCGTTTGATGCCCCGGGTTATTTACGACTCTCCTTCGCAGCATCGAAGACGAAATTGTTAGAAGCCTCGGAACGTTTGCTTGCGTTCGCTTCGAAGGTCAACTGACCGGACTTATCCACTCACGTTTACGAAATCGGCAGTGCTGAGATGTTCGATAAAGACGCGATTCTAGAACTACAAGAGATCGTTGGTTCAGACCATGTCCGTCAAGACGCGAAGACGTTGAACGAATATTCTACGGACGCATTAAAACAGCCAGGAAATGCTGAGGTTGTTGTGCTGCCAAACACTACGGATGAAGTTGCCGCCATTACTCGACTTTGTCATGACCAACGTCTGCCAATTACGCCTAGAGGTGGCGGGACCGGCTACAGTGGCGGTGCTGTGCCATTGGCTGGCGGTGTGATACTGGCCTTAGATCGAATGAATAAAATTTTATCGATCGAACCTGAAAACCTTCTCGCAGTCGTGCAGCCAAATGTCTATACCGCGGAATTGCAACGGGCGGCCGCAGATAGAAATCTCTTTTACCCGCCGGATCCAGCGAGTGCTGATAAATGCGTAATTGGCGGTAATGTGGCGGAAAATGCGGGAGGTCCTCGCGCCTTTAAATACGGAACGACCGGTCGCTATATTCTGGGACTTGAAGCGGTTTTGCCGAATGGTTCGATTATCCGCACTGGTGGCAAAACGATCAAAAACGTTGCCGGGTACGACCTCACTCACTTAATTGTGGGCTCGGAGGGAACGTTGGCAATCGTTACTGAGGTGACTATTCGACTGATTCCGAAACCAGCGACACGCCGGACATTGTGCGTCGGATTTGAGGACATTCCAGAGGCAATCGAACTAGTACACACCGTTATTGCTGAGGGCATTACACCGTCGAGTATCGAGTTGATTGATAACGTTTGCCTTTCCTTTCTTGACGCCAACGACAAGGCATCATTCGGGTTGAACAATTCGGGCTCCTTGCTGATTATGGAAGTTGATGGTACGGAACACATCACAGCTGAAGATGCGACGTTGCTAGAAACGTTGTGTCGGAAAAATAAAGCAACCGCAGTTGTAACTGCAAGAGATGATATTCGCCGAGAAGAGATATGGTCGATACGAAAAGCACTATCCCTCGTTCTTCGATCGAAAGCGCCGTTAAAGATTAATCATGATGTGGTTGTTCCAATCTCAAAGATTTCATCGCTTTTCGAGTGGATCTCGACTGTCCGTAGTGATTCCGAACTCACAATAGCGTGTTTTGGTCACGTCGGCGACGGCAACATTCATGTGAACATTCTGGTTGATCCTTTAGACACAGTTGTAATGGAGAGGGCAAGACAGGTAGAAAAAGAACTCTTTAAAACCGTTGTCAGTCTAGACGGATCCATTAGCGGGGAACACGGAGTTGGCTATTCAAAAGCGAGGCACCTTCCATTGCAACTGACGGACGAAACGATCAATGCAATGGAGGCAGTTAAAGCAGCTTTTGATCCACATGGGATCCTTAATCCTGGAAAAATCTTT
>CAZDQD010000121.1:0-4845 GCA_964507425.1 uncultured Vicinamibacteraceae bacterium | reverse complement strand
CACACTGATAGACGAAACGGGCGATCGTTTACGACTGGTTCTGCCGTAATGACTGGCACGGGCGCATGGGTATTGGCCGAACCAGTGTGTTGCGTCGGTATCTAGATGCCAACTAAACGAACCGACTGAACTGCCTTTATGCTTTCTAGTTCGCCAAGAATTTGAGAATTAATTTGCTGGGGTGCGGCCGGTTCGGCGCCTAGGTGCTCACTGACCCTAACTACGCCGACGGCACCGTTGTCACTTCTGCCGAGCGAAAAACTTGAGATGTTAATTCCATGCCGTCCCAGTACAGAACCGACTTCTCCGATAACTCCTGGTCGATCCTCGTTTTTAATTATTATGAGCGTTCCGGTCAGCGGGACTTCTACCTCGACATCATCCAAACGTACGATCCTCGGCCGGTCTGGTTCAAAAACTGTGCCCTCGGCCCAATGCTCTCCTTCGCTGGTGTGGAGTTTGAGAGAGATGAGGTGAGTGAAGTTGCGAGGCCTAGTGCTGCGTGATTCGATGATTTCCAAGCCTCGTTGCTCAGCAAGCGGTCTTGCGTTAACAAGACTTACTGACGAGGATAGGATATGTCTGAACAAGCCAACGACGGCCGAACCTACGATCATTTCATTGTCGCCATCGGCTAGCGGTCCGTAATATCTGATTCCGAGTCCCTCTATCCTGGATGCGGTCAGCTGTGCCAGCAGGCTTGCCATACGTTCTGCCAAGACCAAGTAGGGCTTGATCAGTTTGTATTGCTCAGGACCTACGGAAGAGTAGTTCACAGCGTTTCTGACCACTCCCGCTTTGAGGTAATCGCGTACAGCCGTGGCTGTTTCGAGGCCAACAAGTTCTTGTGCCTCATTAGTGGAAGCAGCGATATGTGGCGTTGCCACGATTCCGGGTGTAGTGGCAATGGAATCGACTCCTGGCGGTTCGCTTTGGTACACGTCCAGCGCTGCTCCTCCGATGCGACCTTCGTGAATAGCCTTTGCTAGCGCATCTTCATCTATGAGGTCCCCGCGGGCGGTGTTAATGATTTGGACGGTATTTTTGCAACGGGACAAGAAGGTGGTATCGATTAGTTGTTTCGTTTGTGCCGTCGACGGCAGATGCAGCGTGACGAAGTCAGACCGTTGTGCAAGGTCTTCAAGCCCGACCAATTCAATTCCAGCCTTGTCTGCAGCCTGCGACGTGACAAAGGGGTCGTGCGCAACTACATTCATGTCGAACGCTTGGGCTCTTTGAGCGACTTCTCGTCCAATACGACCGAACCCTATTATTCCAAGTGTCTTGTCGCGAAGTTCGGACCCGCGAAACGCTTTTTTGTCCCAAATAGCTGCCTTCATTTGAGCGTCGGCTTGTGGGATGGAACGTGCGGAAGAGAGCATCAATGCAAAGGCATGTTCTGCGACGCTTATGCTATTTGCCCCGGGGGCGTTAATTACGAGAATTCCTTTTTTGCTGGCCGAAGCCAAATCAACGTTGTCAACACCAGTTCCTGCGCGTCCAATGACGCGGAGATGACTTGTCGCATCGATGATTTCCTGGGTTACTTTCGTCGCGCTTCTAACTATGAGCGCATCGGCATCAGCGACATCACGCAGAAGTTCTTCTTGTGAACGTCCATCTTTAGCATCGACGTTCCATCCTTCAGATTCCAGCAGCGTGATAGCTGAAGCAGGTAACGGGTCAGGGATAATGATCTTCATTGCGGTAGTGTTTTGTGGAGCAGAGTCGGTTCAATCCGTGAAGTATAATGAACCGGCGCCCGTTACATTGATCGCTTGGATTGTTTAGCAGTGTTTGTATTGCGTTTCTTATACGCACCACGATGGTGCAAATTGCTAGAACGGCCCAGTTGGTGCGGTCTGGTGACAGGTTGCAAACGACTTTTCAACAAGGTTTTCCACAATTTCTGTTGAAGAATACGCATTGCCGTACGGGGGGGTGCCCTAAAGGTAGAGTCGGTACGATTAGTGGCTGGTAAGGTCGCGAGTAATAACCTGCGAAAACCTTTTTTGGGCGTCTGCATATAAATTAGTTATTTGTTACGAGGCAAGGAAAGAGAATGAATCGCAAAGTTACAGTCGTCGGCTCAGGTAACGTTGGTGCAACAGCGGCTCGCAGTATTGCGGATAAAGAGCTCGCAGATGTCGTGATTCTTGACATCTTAGAAGGTGTTCCGCAGGGCAAAGGATTGGACATGCTTGAAGCCTGTCCCGTTGAAGGCTCGGACGCGCGTGTTCTGGGAACCAACAATTATGCAGATACGGCCGCATCTGACGTTGTTGTGATCACCGCTGGACTTGCTCGAAAGCCCGGCATGAGTCGAGATGATCTTTTAGCAAAGAACCACGCCATCATGGCCAACGTCACTAAAGAGGTGATGAAGCATTCACCAGATTGCATCATCATGCCCGTTACGAATCCTCTTGACGCGATGGCACAGGTTGTTTATCGAGAGAGTGGTTTGCCGCGAGAAAAAGTTATCGGAATGGCGGGGGTGCTTGATTCTGCCAGGATGCGTGCGTTTATTGCAGCCGAGCTTAATGTGTCTGTTGAGAACACGCACGCCTTTGTTCTAGGCGGTCACGGTGACACGATGGTTCCGTTGCCACGCTATTCCACTGTAGCGGGTATTCCCATTACTGAACTAATGGACGAGGAGACCGTAGAGGCGATTGTCAATCGCACCGCCCACGGAGGGGCGGAGATAGTCAAGCTTCTTGGGACGGGAAGTGCTTACTATGCGCCAGGTTCGGCTGTGGTTGAAATGGTTGAATCGGTACTCAAAGACAAAAAGAAGATTTTGCCGTGCTCTGTGTATTTACAGGGAGAGTATGGAATCAATGACTTGTTTGTCGGAGTGCCATGTAAGCTCGGTGCTAACGGACTCGAGGAGATCGTCCAAATCACTCTAACGCCAGAGGAAGAAGCTGCACTGAAGAAGTCAGCAGATGCCGTGCGAGAGTTGGTGCAGATAATAGGGGTGTAGTTCTCTCTGGGCGACGGACAAGTCGTTGAACATTCACGAACACCAGGCGAAAGAATTGCTGAAGGGGTACGGCGTGCCTGTACCTCGTGGTGCAGTTGCGTACACGGCCGCTGAAGTGCGAAACATCGCGGATGGCTTGGGGAGCCGGCTTGTCGTTAAGGCACAAATACATGCGGGTGGACGTGGTAAAGGTGGTGGTGTCCGTCTCGTAAGCGGAAGCGCTGAAGCTGAAAGTGCCGCCGAATCGATTCTTGGCATGACGTTGGTTACTCCACAAACCGGGCCCCTCGGCAGGTTGGTTCGGCGGGTGTTGGTTGAGGAGGGCGTCGATATCGGCCGAGAACTTTATCTTGGCTTTGCTGTGGAACGCAGTGTGTCCCGCGTTGTGATGATGGCGAGTGCGGCGGGCGGAGTGAACATTGAGGACGTCGCAGCTGCTACTCCGGAAAAGATACATCAAATTTCAATTAATCCCGGAACCGGTCTGTTTCCGTTTCAGGCGCGGCACGTTGCATACAAACTCGGCCTGCCTTCACAAGTTGTAGAAAAAGTTGCTGCTGTGATGTCGGGTTGCTACCGCGCCTTTCTTGGTCTTGACGCCTCGCTGTTGGAGATTAATCCGCTTGTGGTGACGAAACAGGACAGTGTGATAGCTCTCGACGCGAAGATTAATCTCGATTCCAACGCCTTGTTTCGACACGAGGATCTTCAAAAGCTCCGAGATGTCGGAGAAGAGGATGATTTGGAGGTCGAGGCGTCAAAATACAAGCTTAGCTATATCAGGCTTGATGGGAATATCGGGTGCATGGTGAACGGTGCAGGTCTCGCGATGGCAACGATGGATACGATTAAATTAGCCGGTGGTGAGCCTGCGAATTTCTTAGATGTCGGAGGCGGCGCGACTGCGGAGCAAATCCGTAACGCGTTCAAAATTCTTCTACTCGATGCGAATGTTAAAGCGGTGCTGATTAACGTATTTGGCGGGATACTCAGGTGTGACATTTTGGCGCAGGGTGTCGTCGAAGCCTGTGGTGAGTTGCAGACAGCCCTTCCTATCGTTATTCGCATGGAAGGAACAAATGTTGAGGAAGGCAAGGCGCTTCTTTTAGGAAGTGGGCTGAATTTCACAACGGCGGATACGATGCTGGAGGCGGCCAAACAGGCCGTAGTGCTAGCAGCGAAAGAAATGAACGAGTGATGGCTGTTCTGGTTAATGATGGAACGCGACTGTTGGTTCAAGGGTTAACGGGACGCGAGGGCGCGTTTCATGCGCGGCAGTCCGCCGACTATGGCACGAATATTGTGGGCGGAGTAACGCCGGGGAAAGGTGGGCTCACCCACGATGGCTGGCCTGTCTTCGATAGCGTCTCTGAGGCAGTTCAGGAGACGGCGGCGAACGCGTCGGTGATCTTTGTTCCCCCGAGAGTGGCGGGTGACGCAATCGTCGAAGCGGCAGAAGCTGGTGTTGGGCTCATCGTGTGCGTTACGGAAGGAATACCCACTCTGGACATGGTGCAGGTGCTGGCGTATCTCGCCGGCACAAATACGAAATTGGTGGGCCCAAACTGTCCGGGTGTATTGTCGGCGGGTAAAGGTAAAGTTGGTATCATCCCTGGCCATATTGCCCAGCCTGGGCGTATCGGGATTGTTTCGAAGAGCGGCACCTTAACCTATGAGGCGATGCATCAGTTGAGCCAGTCAGGTTTGGGACAGACGACGTGTATTGGGATCGGTGGCGACCCACTCATCGGCACCACTTTTGTTGATGCACTGAATTTGTTTAGAGACGACCCAGAGACTGAGGGCGTTGTGCTAATCGGAGAGATAGGTGGCACGGCCGAAGAGGAGGCTGCGCG
>CAZDQD010000120.1:0-5439 GCA_964507425.1 uncultured Vicinamibacteraceae bacterium | reverse complement strand
GCTTGCGTTTCGATAGTGAGGCGGTCGTCATAACGCGCTGGTAAAACATATCTACAATGTGCTTCTACTACGGGAAGGTAGATTCCCTCTGTTTCTAGGTTTCGGTAGGTTTCCCCGCAAGCTCGGAGGAGGTCGCATCTCGCAACCTCAAACCAGATGAAATAATTTGCGTGATACGCGATCCCCATTTTATCGGTTTCGGCGTAGCGCACGCGGATTTCTGTGGATGGCGCAGGCAATGAAAAGTCCTAGGGCGTATTGTTCCGTGATACTGGAGCGGCGTTTAGAGTCGCGGCTTCACGCAGGGATTGTGTAGCGGTTGCAGGGTCGTCGGTTCCAAATATTGCTGAGGCGGCAACGAGTATTTCGGCGCCAGCATTTACTAAAAGTCGAGCATTGGCGGAATTGATACCACCGTCAACTTCAATCGGAGCCCTATTATCAATCTCGTCGAGTAACGCCCTGACCGCCTTGACCTTTCTGTCTGTCCCGATGATGAACGATTGGCCGGCGTATCCTGGGTTTACGGACATAACAACGACGTAATCCACTATTTCAGCGACAGAGTGTAGGAGATTTGTTGGTGTTCCTGGGTTAATTGCTATTCCAGCCTGTACACCAAGGGCCCGTATGGTTGACAACGTTCGGTGTACGTGTGGAGAAGCTTCGATGTGAACGGAAATCATTGCGGCGCCGGCCGCGACAAACGCTTCAATGTGCCGCTCTGGTTCCCGCACCATCATATGCACGTCAAGGGGGAGCTCAGTATGACGTTTAAGAGCAGATACGATAGGTAGCCCGATGCTGATATTTGGGACGAAAGATCCATCCATAACGTCGACATGCAACAAATCTGCCCCACCGTCTGACACTGCATCGATTTCGGTTCCCAGTGAGAGGAAATCTGCAGACAAGATAGACGGTGCAATTCTGAGCTTGGTATCAATCGTCACTGACTTACTTCCAGGGAAATGGATTCGCCTTGCGCGATCTGAAGGCCAGAACCCGGTGCCTGTTGAATGACGATACCGGTTGAAATGCCCGGGTACGGGTGGGTCCCGACAACCGTTACTCGAAAACCCCGCGCCCGAAGAATTTCCGCTGCAGCTTCTCCGTCAACGCCTATAAGATCTGGCATTACGTAGGTCCTTCCTCTTTCCCCACGATTAATCAAAAGCGAGACGTTTTCTCCGTCTCCAGTAGGTGGTGGGTCCTGCGCAACTATCACACCACTTGGATATTGGGAGGAGCGGATTACTGAACTTCGCTCGATTGAGAAAAGTTCCTCGTTCAGTCGACGGGTTGCAGAGGTTTCTGTTTCCCCGATCACGGACGGTATTCTGCCGGTGTTTGGACCTGAACTTAGCCACACTTTGACGTTTCGTCCCAGCCTTAGGGAACGGCCCGCTCGGGGGTCCTGTTCGGCTATCAAGCCAGATTCGATGGCTGGGTGTACTTTTCTGGTTGTTTCAATTCTCAGCCTTAGACCATCACCTGCGACGCGTCTCATGGCTTCATCAAGACCTAGGCCTCGTACGTCAGGAGTGGGGACTTCCCGAGCTCGAGTTGCAATATAGAGACCGCCATAGGCTGAAGCACCGTAAGCAAGTGCCAAGCCAAGAAGAATCACAGATAGCTTGAAGACAAAGTGCAGGCGCGCCCGGAGTGCCATTCTGTAAGTAAATTTTACTGGAAGTTTTTTGGTTGCACAATTTTCATCGAGGTTGCGACCTCAGTAATACAGCGAAGAAGGCGTCTAGAGCGTGTTGGAATGGCAGTGTTCGGAAAAATCCGTCGGAGTCAATCATTTTAGAGAGTTGTTTAGATTGTGGCTGAGCGATCTTGAACGTTGGATGGCTTGAGAGGAATTTTTCGATAACCATTTCGTTTTCCTCAGGTTCGCTCGAACAAGTGCTGTATACAAGGGATCCTCCCGGGCGCAGCGCGTTTGCAGCTTGTTGAAGCATTTGCTGCTGAGTGTCGGCATAAGTTGCTAAGACGGCGGGTTCACAGCGCCAACGGATCTCAGGGTTGCTTCGTAAGACGCCCAAACCAGTGCAAGGTGCGTCAACGAGGATTCCCGAAAATTTGTTCAGGAACGGCAGTGGGCGTGTGGCATCGTATCGGACAGTACGGACTCCTGGAACACCCCATCTCTGGAGCATCTGTCGTAATAGTTGACTTCGGTTTTCACGAAGTTCGCCAGCAATAAGCAAGGCCGCTGGGTGGTTGCAGGAAATTCCAAGGGTTTTTCCACCGGGTGCTGCACAAATGTCTAGTACGGAATCTAAGTCGGATCCGACAAACAACTCGGGTATCAGCTGAGCCGCTTCATCCTGGATGAACACCGAACCGACGGCTGCGAGCTGTTGTGCTTTCTGGTGTCCGTGTAGAACAGTTAGTCCATGTTTTGAATAGTAGGTCGGTTCGGTCTTAATCCCTACTGACGCGAGTTCTTGTTGTAATTTATCTCGGGTTTGGCACGCTCGGCTCGAGCGCACTGTCATCGGTGCCGGTTGATTGTTATGTGTTAACCATGTGCGTGTTGCGGAAAAACCATACCGTGAGAACCATCGATCGACTAGCCAACGCGGATGCGATAGTGCGACGGAGAGGTGTTGAAGGCTGTTTGAGTCTGTTGCTGGGTCGGAGACATTATGAGCGATTGGAATTGGGAAATTGATCGGGCGCCTTTTTTCGAGAAAAGATCTCAGTAGTGCGTTAATGAAACCTGATGCGCGGGTCTGACCAATTAGTTTTGCTAAGTTCACTGCATCCGATAACACCGCGTGGTCTGGGATTCTGTCTAGGTGCATCAATTGGTAAAGTGCAGCACGAAGTATGTCTTTTAGATCGGGTTCGATGCGGTCAAATGGACGGCTCGATAGAATGTTGATGATGTGATCGAGCGCAAGGCGCCAACGTAACACTCCCAAGACGATCTCTCCGACAAGTGCTCGGTCCCGAGCGTCGGACAAATCAACTCGTGCCCGTGCAAGCGCGGTTGAACTGTCAAGTCGCTTTGATTCCACGTCACGAAGGACAGAGTGTGCAGCAAGTCTGGCTGGGGCGACCATTTGTTTCAGTCGAATCGTTTCCCCGCAGTCCAACGTTGGCCGGCGAGGAAGTCGCGGGTTTTGAGGACCTTGCCACCTTCAGCTTGGAGCGATTCAATGAGCAGCGCATCGTTGCGACCGGCGCTGACCATAAGCTCGTGCCCGTGAGCTCGAATAATGGTGCCGGGTTGTTCTGTTGTCTCAGTGTCAGGTGCCAGCGTCGTGGCGTGGATTAGGTAACGTTTTCCCTCAGAATGTGTAAAGGCATGGGGCCACGGATGTAAACCTCGAACGAGGTTGTGAATGTCGTGTGCGGCGTTAGACCAGTCAATGACCCCGTCCTTCCGTTCGATTTTTGGAGCGTATGTCGCTTGATCGTGTTGTTGAGCTGTTTCTGAAATAGAGCCCGAGGCGAGCTCGACTATGGTGGTGACGAGGAGTGTCGCGCCAAGTGAAGCCAAGGCTTGCTCAACGTCGACGCTGGTGTCGGTTGGCGAAATCTTATGGCTGGTTTGCGACAGCATAGGGCCCGCGTCCATCTCTTGGACTAGCCTCATGATTGTGATGCCGGTTTCCGACTCTCCAGCGATGATTGAACGATGGATAGGGGCCGCGCCTCGATATTTGGGCAGCAGGGATGCATGAACATTGATCGTTCCAAAAGATGGGATGTGGAGTATAGCCTCGGGGATAATCTGAACGTAGGCGGCTACAACCGGTAAATCCGGCGCGAGCGATTGCAGCTGGGTTGCAAAACTGCCGTCTCTCAAATGAACACGTTCTGGATGCATTACAGGCAACTGATGCGTCTGTGCAAGTTGTTTGATGGGCGAGCCCAAGACCTTCTTACCGCGACCTTTTGGACGGTCGGGGCGAGTAACAACTGCAAGCACATCAAATTGAGAACGAAGCAATTGTGTCAGGCTCGGGACGCCAAATTCCGGTGTCCCGTAGAAGATGATTTTTACCATTGTTCAGAGCGACGAAGCTTTTTGATTTTCCGTTTCATGATGTCACGACGAATACCACGAAGATGGTCGGGGAATAATGTGCCGCTGAGATGATCCATCTCGTGTCCAAAGGCTCGAGCCAATATTCCGGTTCCTTCAATTTCTTGAGATGAGCCGGCACGATCCAACCCGGTGAGAATCGCTTTTTGCGGCCGTAAGATGCGGGCACTCAGTCCGGGTATGCTGAGGCAGCCTTCATCTTCGCGTTGTTCGCCTGTCTGATCAACCCATTCCGGATTAATCATGATGACCAGTTCGCCTCGGGTAGTGCCACCAGATGGATCAGCGACAAAAAGTCTTAAAGGCTCTCCAACCTGTGGTGCTGCCAGACCGACGCCCGAGGCGGAGTACATTGTATCGATCATGTCGTCGATGAGAGCTTCAACATCCCCTGTTATTTCCTTGACGAGTGATGAAGGCTCATGAAGGACGGGATGTCCATAGTGCAAGATTGGACGAATCATTTGTGAAATTGTAGCGCGCAGTGAAGAGGAAACGCGTTTTGGTTCATATTGATTGTGAGATCAGACCTAATGGTGCGCGCTTATGAAGTTAGTGTTTGCGAAAGGAAGTGGCATTCGTCTACTGTGCATTACTTGAGCAGATCAGAGGGGCTTTAAGAATATGGAGGAAGTGATTGATGCGTGAGGTGACGATGAGTCGGCGGGAAATGTTGAGTGCGGCGTTTGGAACTGGTGTTGCATTCACGGCAGTGCAACGCGGCGCGGCGCTGCCTCTAGTGGCGCAAGAGACCATTGAGCCTTTTACGATTGATGTTAGTGATGACGAGAAAGCGCTTCTTCAAGAACGGTTGCGTGCGCCAAGGTGGCCGATTGATACGCCTGGAGAACCGTGGGCGTATGGTACTGACTTGGATTATTTGCAGGAACTCGTCAGCTATTGGCGCGACGAGTACGACTGGAGACTGCATGAGACGGAATTAAATTCGCATAAACACTACACAACTGACGTCGATGGACAGATGCTTCATTTTGTGCACGAACAAGGCGCGGATGCCGGAGAGGCATTACCCCTTCTCATGACACATGGGTGGCCGGGAACTATCTGGGAAATGTTGCCCTCGGTTCGAATGCTAAGTCGGCCCGAGGGCTTTGGTAGCGCTCGAGTAGACGCTTTCAATGTAGTTGTCCCATCGATTCCTGGATTCGGCTTTTCGGGCCCGCCAGAGGTGGGGACGGATATTGCGCGGACTGGCGACCTGTGGATCGGTGTGATGGATAAACTCGGCTACAGACGGTTTGGTGCGTATGGCAGTGATTGGGGGGCCGGGGTTACGAGATACCTGGGTGCGCGTTATCCCGACCGCGTGGTTGGCATTCACACTCCAGGCGCACCTCCGCGCCAGGAACGTG
>CAZDQD010000119.1:0-23980 GCA_964507425.1 uncultured Vicinamibacteraceae bacterium | reverse complement strand
GTTGATGCCACGATTGCCTGCATGGGAGTCAACCCAGAATCAACCATGAGCTGGAGTTCTCCATGTTCAAAATACCCTTGGAAACGCGCCGCCGGACCGGTGTCGGTACCCATAGCAATTCGGATGCCGGCGTCGGATAGCGCTTTAACGTTCTGCATAGCCACTTCGAGTTGGGCCTTGTAGGTTTGCGCACTCTGACTGTTTTGAATACGTTCTTGATATTCCGTAGCTTCCAGCACCGACAAAACCCCGGGGTCGGCGTATTTTGTAAAAAACGGGTCATCAAAAAAGTCAGGCCGCGTTTCGTACACGTATGTTGAGACCTCGCGCATCAGCGTGGGACTGACGCAAACATTGTTCGCTTTGAGAAGACCGATAAGTTCTTCATCGACCGCTTCGTCCCGCACACTATGCGCTACGAAGTCCGCACCCGCGTTGAGTAAGCCCTTGGCGTCTTCAAGATAGTACAAATGTGCCGCTAGCTCAAGATTACGAGAATGTGCTGTTTCGATAACGGTCTGGTAGATCTCCGGCGACATTTTTTGACTGGTGCCTAAATTGTCATCAACGCGGATTTTGATGTAGTCAACATTCATGTCTGCCATGGCGTTCACACGTTCGGCGGCTTGTTCCGGTGAGTCAGCAACGATGACATCTCCAGCAACGCGAAGTCGGGCGTGAGTGAGGTTCTCATCTTCACGGTCGCGAACGGCAACGCCTTCAGGGCCATCGCCACCAAGGCTTACGACAGTCGTTATTCCATAGTTCGCATAGAGTGTCAGCTGGTCTGCAACATGTCCTTCGGTATAGAAGGACGGATCGGATTCCAGACCACGAACATTGTTGACGTGTCCGTGCGCATTGATAAGTCCCGGGGTGACCGTCCTACCGCTAAGGTCGACCGTTGTTGCGTCGTCGGGAATGTTGGTGTTCTCGGTCGGTCCAACAGATTCAATGCGCCCATCACGAACGACCAGAGTGCCACTTTCAATGGCGTCTCCATTACCAACAATGAGACGTGCGCCAGTAAACGCTGTCAAGCCAGGTGTAGGTGCCACGGGCTCAGGTTCAGGTGCTCCGCAGGCGGCAACTCCGATGGCGAGCATTCCAATCAAAGCGATGTGTCTACGACTCTGACAGTTCTTCATAGGTTGTTCTCCCTCAGTTTCAATTCGACTACGCGGAGTGGTGCGGGCATTCTAGTTTTGGCTCGCGTCGCTGTTTCGAAGTTCTTCGAGCACCTCCCCAAGGCGCTCTATTTCTTCTCCATACTCGGCCCAATTACCCTGGCGTTGTGCTTCCAGTGCACGCATGTAATGGTCTTGGGCTTGGATCGCTGTTGAGTCTGTTGAGTTAGGAGCCGGTAATATTGGTGTCGAGTCGGCGACAAGTGTGCCTTCGGCGGTTGTTACTGGTTGTGGCCGGACATCGCCTCCGAACAACCGGTTTAGCGCCTCGTCTAGGGTCTCTTCCATAACAATTTGATTCTGGTAGGCAACCACAACGCGTCGTAACTCGGGGATGCGTCCCCCAGAGGCCCGCAGGTAGAGGGGACGGATGTACAACAGCGCCTCCTCAATGGGGATCACGAGTAGGGTGCCTTGGATGACCTCGGACCCCTGTTGATTCCACAGAGTAATTTGGGGAGAAATTTCTTGGTCCTGGTTGATCCGGGCCACGATTTGGGAAGGGCCGAAAATTAACTTCTGTTTGGGGAATTGAAACGCAAGCATTTTGCCGTAGTTGTCGCCATCACTCCGAGCTACCATCCAAGCCGCCAAATTATTCCTACCACGAGGAGTAAAAGGCAACATTTGGATGAATTCGGCATCAGCTTCGCCGGGTAACCGCATGATCGTGTAGTAGGGCTCCATCTGTTCGTTGTCGATAACAGGCACTTCCCAGTCGTCTTCGCGGTTATAGAACACTGACGGATTTGTCATATGGAACGTGGCGAACATGGATGACTGAAGCGCAAAAATACCCTCTGGATAACGGACGTGACTTCGTAAGGATGCGGGCATCGCGTCGAGCGGTTCCAGAAAATCTGGAAAAATCTTGCCAAGAGTCACGCCAAGTGGGTCATCGGGCTCAGCTAGGTAAAATGTCGTATCGCCGTTGTAGGCGTCAATCACAATTTTCACCGAATTCCGAATGTAGTTGATATCGTTCCCGATGGGTGTTGAGTACGGGTAGCTGTTTGTAACTGTGTATGCGTCACGCATCCAGAACAAACGCCCATCCGCAATCACAAGATAGGGGTCAGCGTCGTATCTTAGAAATGGCGCTATCGTCGCGACGCGATCGGAGATGTTTCGGTGGAAGATTATACGGCTGTCCGCATTGAGCTGGCCGCTAACAAGGATCTCGTACGAGCGAAAATACAGGCTAAAAAGTGCCCGTTGGAATATATTCCCCAGTTCAAGGCCA
Source organism: uncultured Vicinamibacteraceae bacterium (assembly GCA_964507425.1). GTDB lineage: Bacteria > Acidobacteriota > Vicinamibacteria > Vicinamibacterales > UBA8438 > DTWD01. The sequence continues at coordinate 21,550 of CAZDQD010000119.1, read as the reverse complement.
CCGTTGCCGTCGTACCTCGTTGAGACGTTATTGTCGCCTTCGGGATAATGAAATTCGTCGGTGTTGGTATTAACCAGAACGTAATCGTTTGACAACTCTCCAAAGTAAATGCTCGGTTGGTCGACGGTTAAGTCTGTACGGGAAGTTGGGGGTAAGTCCTGCACAAAGAGAACCGGAAGACCTTCCGGTGTAACCTGATTGACCGGGCCTAAAGCGACGCCGAGGCCGTGGGTGTACTGCAGGCGTTCATTGACCCACGATTGATTCGGAAGGCTGTCTGAGTTTAGCTCTCGAGTCGACACCATCGTTTGACGGTACTCACCATCGATGACGTAGCGGTCGTTGTCCACAGATGCGAATTCGTAATAGGTGCGAATTTCTTGTAGTTGCCCGAACGTTTCGAGCAATGGCTGATGATCCCACAACCGGACGTTGTTTATAGTGTCTGCGTTGTTCTCGATGTCCTCGAGGGTTAGGAGCGCATCACCAGAGACGTCCCTGGTTTCTATTGAGTCCAAGTCAAAAGCGCGTCTTGTAGCCTCAATGTTGTTGGTGAGATAGGGAGCTTCTTTTTGCTGCTCGTCCGGTGTCACAACTAGCTGTTGAAGCAAAGCAGCGGCAGCGCCACCGCCAAGTGATACTAAGACGTAGGCGCCAACACCGGCTACGACAGGCCAAGTTTTTTGCGTGAAAGCGGCGTAGGCAGTTACTACCGCCGCCAGTATTGCCGTAGCCATGAGTAGCCTGAACATGGGAAGGCGCACCACAACATCAACGTAAGACGCGCCATGCACGATTCCGGCATCTGTGGTTAAGAGGCGGGGTATTTCTAGATAGGCTCCCCAAGCTAACAGTAAGAAAACTCCAGCCGCGAGAGCTAGGAGATGTTTCCTTGCATTCAGGCCGAATTGGATGCCAGATGGATCAAAGGTGATTTCCTGTGCTGCGACATAAGTTGCTGTTGAGGCCATCAGGGTGAGCACCAGCACAGCAAACATGCCGAACCTAACGAAATCGAGAAAAGGTAACGTGAATATATAGAACGCGGCGTCGCGACCAAACAGTGGGTCGAACTCACCAAATGGAGTTGCTTCAAGATATTGCAGCACAAGCATCCATTGGCCGGAGGAAACGCTAGCAATAAAAATGGCGACTAAGGCGGAGAGGCCAATCGCGATGGTTGAGAAATGTTTGCGTTCAAGTACCAACGGTTGAATATCTCCACCGCCCGGGAAGAGCACATAGGGACGGTGGACCTGCCGAACGGCTGCCCTTAGGTTGATATAGAGAAATAAAAAGCTAAGCGCGAAGGCGATTACACCGACTATCGCCTTTGTGGCCAGACCTTTAATGAAGATACCTTGGTAACCTACTTCTCCGAACCACAACCACTCGACGGCCAATTCTGCCAGTGACGGTAGTGCGACAAAGAGCAGAAATCCGACTAGGACAAAAGCAATTCTTGTGCGCATCACTCTGAAGAGTATGTGAGTATGTTCTCTTAGTGCAACCCTCGAAAATCCCCTGCTAGACTTCACGGGCATGCGGGCACTAACAATTATTCTTGGTGCAGGCGCTATTGCCTTGTTGGTTTGGCTACTTTTGCCGACGGAAGAGGATCGGATTATGCGTCGGTTGGAGCACTTGGCCGGTGTTATGAATGAGGGTTTTGCCGATTCTTCATCTGGTCGAAACGAATACGGTGCCCATGTAGCCTCTTTTTTTTCAATGAATGCCTCCATTAGATTTGAAGAACAAGTACGAGAAATTCACGGTCGGAATGCAGTCGCAAGGTTCGTTTCTAGATTCCGAGTTCCAGATAACCTACGGGACGTTACGGTCCTCGATATGTCTTTTAACTTCGATCGGAGACTTCTAATTGCGCAGGGCAGAGCTGCCGTTCAGGTGAGCGGGCTGGCTTCCATGGGACGACCGATGGAAGGCCGTTACCTTTTTGACGTAGTGTTGCGTCAGCTTGATGGCCGGTGGTTCGTTCAGGAACTGCGTTCTACGGATCAGAGTTGAACAAAATATTTTTGGCAAAGTAGCGAATGGAACACGAGTAGAAAGGATTGAGCCCAGATTATGTTGCCTTCACTTGGAGGGATAGCCCCTGATTTTACACTTGAGAGTCATCGCGGTACTGCGATCACACTTTCACAATATCGCGGTATCAAGAATGTGGTGATCGCATTTCATCCACTTGCTTGGACTCCTGTTTGTGCGACGCAGATGCAGAACTACGAGTTGGATAAGGCGTGGTTTGACACTCACGACACGTGCATTCTCGGGGTCAGCGTTGATGCAGTACCGGCAAAGACGGAATGGGCCAAAAGTCTTGGCGGCCTTTCTTTTGATTTATTAAGTGACTTTCATCCACATGGCGCTGTGGCAGAAACCTACGGCGTGGCACGTGAAGGTGGTATTTCGGAACGGGCGATCTTTGTCGTCGATAAAGGCGGACTGATTGCTTTTGCAAAGATCTATGACATTCCCACGTTGCCCGACAATGCCGAGGTGCGGCGAATTATTGAGCAACTGCCAAGTTGAGAAATCGATGGCTAAATATTGCGGAAATATCGAAATAGAGTTAAAACTTACGTGTCCAGTCTCCGGATGACTTGGTAGGTTGCGCAAGTGGCCGGTCTGTTCCGTTGAGAGGCTGGTGGCTAGGGTTTTTAACTAGGCCGGGGAGTCCTCCCGTCAAATGTCAAGGAAGTATCAACAGCGCGGCTATCAGGATGATGACGATGAGCGTCAGGGAGGGCGCACCCCTGACCGTCAGCCAAAAGGTGATGGTCGACCTCGACGCGGCTATGGGCCAAGAGAACCGCGGAAGGTCAACATGCCGAGCTTCCATGAGGTCACCAAATGTGCCCGTTGTGGCGCGGTGTTGTCGGCATCGGTTGGGTTTGACAGCAAATGTTCAAAATGTTCCGCTGATCTCCATACCTGTGCGCAATGCACTTGGTTTGATACGAGTAGTCAATTTGAGTGTGCGCAGGCTATTCCCAAGAGAATTACTCCGAAGGACGAGCGGAACGATTGCACCTACTTTGAGACTGTGGTTACGGTTGAACGGGAAACCCATTCGAATGGTCCCGGTACAGTTGCGACGTCCCCGCCGTCGGATGATACTGTAACGCGTTCGACGTCGAATACGACTGCGAGACAGGCGTTCGACAACCTATTTAAGTAAGCGTTTCAGGAGACTGCCGCCATGCCTATTTTGGGCGGATTTGCCGAGCTAAAGTCTCGGCTCGTGGGATTGACTGGTCAGGTTCGATTGGTGTTTTTTGCGCAGACGATTAATTGTGCCTCCTGTTTAGCTACTCGTCAGATACTTGATGGTCTTTCCGCATGTTCCGAACAAATTACTTTAGAGGAGTACGACCTGTTACTCGACAAGAGTGCGGTCGACGAGTACAAAATCGAGCGAGTACCTGCCGTTGCCATTGTTGGTGCCGAGGATAGTGGTATCCGATTTTATGGTGTACCCGAAGGTTTTGAGCTGGAGTCTATGGTTGAGGGTGTCGAGTTAGCGTCGGGACAAGCCCATTCACTTACCGACGTAACAGTAGCGACCGTGAATGCACTTAAGCAGAATATCAACCTGCAAGTGTTTGTGACGCCAACATGACGGACATGTCGCCGGGCGGTCAGTCTGGCGTACCAACTAGCTGTGGTGAGCAGTCGCGTGACGACATCTGTGATTGTAGTGACGGAGTTTGCGGAACTCGCCGAACTCTATCGAGTTACTGGTGTTCCAAAAGTCGTTGTTAACGGCGACGTAGAAATTCTTAACTTCGAGTCAGAGGAAGATTTCGTTCAAAAAGTTTGCGGAGTTTTTGAATAGACTGCTTGCGTTATGTTTAACCGATTTCCGAACGTTCTTCTCGGAACGCTGATTCTGCTAGTTATAGTCGTCACTGCTTTTCTGGCTGCACAGAACAACGCTGAGGTTGAGTACCGGCTGTCGTTTCCCGCTCCAGAACATCGATGGCTTGAGGTCGAGGTTTTGTTTTCGGAGCTTTCTCCTGAGCCTCTTGTGTTGCGCATGAGCAGTGCATCGCCCGGACGCTACGCGCGGCACGAATTCGCAAAAAATTTAATAGAAATAACCTTCAGAAACGGCCAGGGTTCGGCGGTTGAAGTGGACCAGCTTGGGGTGGCTCGTTGGGAGGTCTCCGGTCACGCGGGTTCGGTACGAGTGAATTACCGTTTGTTTGGTGACCGGGTCGATGGCACGTACCTTGGTGTTGATTCAACACACGCGCATATGAATCTTCCCGCGACTTTATTGTGGGCAGAAGGTTTAGAGCGAAGGCCAGTCCGTGTTTCACTGATACCTCCGCCAGGAGATTTGTCCTGGGACGTGGCTACTCAGCTTTATCCCACGGCTGACCCGCATACATTTACGGCACCGAACCTCGCGTATCTTCTTGATAGCCCAATTGAATTTAGTGGATTCGAACTTCGAACGTTTGTTGTCCCAGACCCTTCTATTGACGACCATCTGCCAACCTTTAAAGTTGCCGTCCATCACGACGGAGATGCGGGGGTCACGCCTTTTGTAGATGCGGTTGAACGCATTGTTCGGGAAATGGTGACGATTTACGGCGAGTTCCCTCGATTTGAGACGGGCACTTATACATTCATTGCTGACTATACGGATACGGCAAGTAGTGACGCTATGGAACACCGAAATAGCACTGTGCTGACTTCCAATGCCACGCTGGACAGCGCAGGCGCACGAACACGGCTGTTGGAATCGGTCGCGCACGAATTCTTTCATGCATGGAATGTTGAGCGGATTCGCCCACGTTCGCTTGAGCCGTTCGATTTTACGGATGCCAACGTTTCCGGTGAACTGTGGCTTGCTGAGGGGGTGACTAATTACTACGGTGCCCTAGTCCTTAAGCGTGCTGGATTAATTACCCTGGATGCGATGCTTGAACGTTTTTCAAATGTGATCAATACCGTTGCACTGAGTCCAGGCCGTCGACTGAACTCCGTTGTCGAAATGAGTCGGATGGCACCGTTTACGGATGCCGCGACTGCGATTGATCGAACGAATTTTGGTAATACGTTTATTTCCTATTACATCTGGGGTGAAGCTATTGGAATTGGTCTTGACCTTGCGCTGCGGGAACACACCTCGAATCGTGTTTCTCTTGATGATTACATGGCCGCGTTGTGGACAGAATTTGGGCGGTCAAATGGTGGCATTCCCGGTGTGGTCGACAGGCCGTATACGGCGCATGATGCGCAACGGGTACTTGGTCTGGTAGCGTCAGATAGCGAATTTGCAGATCAATTTTTTGCGCGTTACATTGACGGACGTGAGGTGGTTGATTACACCCAGTTGTTCCAACCGATGGGCATTGCCGTGCAGCCGATAAATCCGGGAGTAGCGATGCTTGGCGACGTACAGTTCAATCGGCGTCTTCGGGTCGACACTGATACGGCTTATGGTTCTCCACTCTATGATGCTGGGGTTGCTCGTGGTGACCAAATTGAGTCACTTGCTGGGAGGCCAGTTGGTAATGAATCCGATATTGACCGCGTCTTAGAATCTTACGAACCGGGTGATCGTATTGCGGTGACGTTTACCAGGCTTGGTCAGGTAAGAGAATCTTCGGTGTCGCTCACTGAAGACGGGCGCATGAGACTTGTGCCCGTTGAATCGCTTGGTCAGATTTTGTCAACAGCACAGCGTGATGCACGTGAGCGTTGGCTTGGAAGTAAGAGCGGCTTCTAAGCCCGGACGTATTTGTCGAGCTTTGATGCAGAGATTTATCTTACGCGTCTGACGTCGATAACGTTAGCCTGTCTACGAGGCGATTTCTTCCGAAACCCGCCTACGAATGTCGAAACCAGGCCAACAAGGGTCCCGCCTAAAATCGCCCAACCGAATGACGTGACACTGAATCCAGGCACGATCCAGGCCGCGAGTGAGAACGCTAGACCATTAACGACAAAATAGAATACGCCGAGAGTTAAGAATGTCAGAGGAAGCGTAAGCACGACGAGAATGGGCTTGACCACCGCGTTGACTAGGCCAAGAACCACGGCAGAAACGGCGAGCGCGGGTAACGATTCAATGATGACACCAGGTACAATCCAGGCGGTCACACCAAGTGCCAAGGCTGTTGTTAGCCAGTGCACGACGAAAGAAATCATTGCTCTGTTTGCCTCGTGTCCACGGGAAACAGTACACCAGGTGCGAGTTTGTTTTCAGGATCAAGAGCTGTCTTCACTGCGCGCATCTCTGCGATGCCGTGTGCACCGTACAGTTGTTGTAACAAGGCTTGTTTGACTGGATTTCGGCCAACCCCATGCTCGGCTAGCGGACAGCCTCCAAGCTCAATGATTTTGCGTCCGGTTTCGAGCAGCGCCGCTTTGCCACGTGTGACGTCCTCGAGATTACGTGGAATCACGTTTGGGTGAACATTTCCATCCGAAATATGTCCCCAGATCGCGTAATCGAGCTTTCGTGATTCAAACGCATTACGGAACACTCCCAAGCTTTCTGAGAATCGTTCAAATGGGACGATCATATCGCCTGCGATTTTTTGAATCTGTTCGCTCTTACACCGCTTGGCCTCATTGACGCGGCGATTGACGCCGTCTGGCACAGCCTCACGTATTCCTGCGATTTGTGCTTGCCGACGATGATCTGATGGCAGAATGAGTTCTGTCGTTTCAAGTAATTGTGTTGAGTCGAGTAGCCGGCACAGGCGGGTTATTGGTGTGTCGGCTGCTCCTTCCGTCAATGCTTTACTAATTTCCTCGTAAGCATCATCTGGTTCCTTGAGGTGCTCGTCCGGGAGTTCTATCTGCGCGAGCAGGGCAACGGCCGTGTTTGGTGGAAGTTGAACTTGGTTTTTCTGAAGTGCACCATCTTCTCGCACGATGGCTAGGCTGCGAGCATCCAGGTGCTCGATTGCCGCAACATCAAGCGCAGACGCATCTGGGTTACGCCACGCATCCTGTGCTGATTGTCGGAGCATCCAAGTCAATTCGTAGGCTGCTTGATCACTTGGCAGCGGAATCCACACGACTGCTACGTGTGGTGCTGGCGTAACGACAGCAAGAGTGATTTCGGTGATGATTCCCAGAGTTCCTTCTGATCCGATGAACAGGTCGATGAGGTCCATGTTTGATTCAGCAAAGTAGCCTGCTGAACATTTTGCGACATTAGGCATCGAATAGGTTGGGACGGGCACACGTCGAGGCTGTCCGTTGGTGAGGATTTCAAAATAGCCATCAGGATGGGCAAATGTTTCGCCCCGAATAATGTCAAGCACCTCGCCAGACGCGAGCACCACTTTGAGTCCGGTAACCCAGTCGCGTGTTGTACCGTACTTGAAGGTTGCAGCGCCCGCCGCGTTCGTGGCGACGACGCCTCCAGTGAAAGCGCCGTCAAACGTTGGCGTTGGTGGAAAAAATTTGTTCGATCGTGCAAGTGTGGCCTGCAAAACACCGACAGGAACGCCGGGCTGGACTGTAACACTGTGTTCACTGACATTAAGGACACGATCGAATCTTTGCATGTCGACAACAACGTCCCCCATCGGTGTGGCACCTCCAGTTAATGAAGATTGGGCACCGACGGTTAGAAGTCGGGAGACTTGTTGCATTAGCGCCGCGACGTCACCTTCGGTCGCCGGGTGCGCCACGCCATTCGCATAACCATTGGGATAGTGGGCCGCATCTTCTCGTACAGCTAGCAAGATTTCTTCGTCCGTTTGAATTTCTACGTTCCCGCGGATGGGTCTTGGAGGGCGGGCTGTGATTTTGTGTGAGGTTGCCATGTACGGAGCAATTATAGGAAGCCTTGACGGGACTACGGAAAAAGTCGACTACTAGTCCATAGACAGCGCTCAAAATCGCAGCTAGAGTGGAGCCATGCGTTTGACTATCGCGATTCGGTGTGGGGTGAGTGTGTTCCTGTGCATTGTGTCTAGCACTTGGCTTTTCGCACAGCAACCAGGGACTGATGTGGTAGCTCGTGTTGCCGGTGAGTCGATTACCTTCGCCGACGTCGACGATGCTTGGCGACTAAATGATGCTGCTTCCAGACTCCGGATGCTGCAGGACCTGTACGACACACGTCTCCGCGCACTCGATATTCTGATTGGCGAGCGTTTAATCGAACGAGAGGCAGACCGGCGTGGGCTTAGCCGTGACGCGTTGTTAGCTGCCGAGTTGCCTTCTAGGACGCTTTCCATTAGCGAAGAAGAAGTGACGCTGATTTACGAACGGAATAGGAACCAATTTGGGTCCCGTAGCTACGAAGACATGGCACCAGAAATACGAGCATTTATTGAAAGCCAACGGCCCATGCAGGCTCTCCATGCGTACATGAATGAGCTGCGTCGGGAAGCTACGGATGAAGTTACTGTGCTACTAGAACCTCCTCGGCAGAATGTTGAAGTTCTGGAAGAGGATCCCTTTCAAGGTCCTGTGAGTGCGCCGGTCGAGATTGTTGAATTTTCAGATTTTGATTGTCCGTACTGCAAAAGGGCGACCGATGTGCTGGCGCAGGTTGTATCAGAATTTGGTGACCAGGTCCGTTTTGTCTACAAGGACTATCCCTTGCCGAGTCACCCGAATGCCTTTAAGGCGGCCGAAGCTGGTAACTGTGCAAATGACCAGGGGCGGTTTTGGGATCTTCATGACAAGATGTTTGCTAGTCAGGGTTCGCTCGATGTGCCGTCATTGAAAGAATATGCGGCGGAACTCGGTCTTGACGTCGAGACTTTCTCAGCATGTTTAGACGAGGGCGAGCATGCCAATCGTGTTCAGCGGGATCTCGAAATCGGGTCAGCGTATGGCGTGTCCTCAACGCCGACGCTGTTCATCAATGGTCGAGTTGTAGTTGGGGCGATCCCGTATGAGAGCTTTGTAGAGATCCTCCGTGAAGAACTTAATCGATAAACCAAATATGCCGTGCACGGTTCTTTTGGTTCCGTTGACTGTTTTGTTTGTTGCTGCTTGTGGAAGTGAGCAAACTGTTCAGAATGAACCGCCAACTCAGATTCAGGCTTCTACCGGCCCGGAGACACGACCAGAGGAGAGTGACCATCAACGTCTAGAGCGCCTCAGACGTGAGGCGCTTCAGTTGATGATTGCTGCAGCCCAACGAGCGTTAGATATTGGTCCGTTCCAGATTCGCATCGACAAAGCAGCGACGACAGCACTGACGGATTTGCCCGATGCCGCTCAGCAGATGGAACAAGTTGTTATAGACCTAGAAGATGCTGTTCGGTCCGGACATAGTCCGGACTAGAAGGGATATTTGGCAGTTTCTTTCACCCTTGATGGTCCGGATCCAAGAGCGTTGCGTACACAGAAGCGGTTAGGGCGCAACAGAGGCAGACCAGCCGTCTACCCTCAAACAAGGTCTAAATTCATTCAATAAATGCTGCCTCATCCGCAAGCCAGGCTTCGTAATCGGCCTCTGTTTGAATGCTAACATTTCCACGCATCCGGTAGTGTCCTAGGCCACAGAGCTGTGAGCAGTTAACCTCAAAGTCGCCAATTACGGTCGGTTCCCACCAGACCGGAACCCGGATTCCTGGAATGGCATCTTGCTTCACGCGCATTTCGTTTATTGCAAAGCTGTGGATGACATCAAGTGACGAGAGATAAAGAATGACCGGTTTGTCAACCGGGAGGTTCATCTGATTGATAGAGACGATGTCGTCAGCGCCGTTGGGGTCTGAACGGTCGAGACCGATCGCATTCGTTGGGGTAATTAAGCTGATATCGCGACGTCCGAAACGACCATCGGCTCCAGCGTAATGAGAGTGCCATTCGAACTGTTTCGCGATCACGTGAACTACGGTTGCCTCGTCTTCCGGTGGCACATCGTTGACGCGCGCAGCCCACGCCGGTATTGCGAACCCGACGAGGATAACAGCTTCGACCACTGCGACAGCTATTTCAAGGTAACTCGAGGTATGACTTGTAACACCTGTGTAATCGGCCTGAGGGTTGTTTCCAGCACGAAACCGGATGAGAGTGTAGATATAGAAAGCACCCCACCCAACAAAGAGGGCCAGCATGAGCCAGTGCACGATCACGATCATGTAATCGATTTCAGCGGCGTGGGCGGATGCCTGAATCGGCAATCCCAGTAATTCACCCATCTACGATCTCCCTCCAGACCTTACGTCACTTCCCGATACGCCATCTTCAGTGCCAAGCGCCTGTCTTGAGCGTTTCAACAGATGGAAGATGAATCCTACGAACCCACTCAGCACCCCACCGGTCACACCGAGAAGCGTGAACACAGCCCAGTTCAGACTCCGCGCCTCGTCCGATCCCGTCTCTAGACCAAAGCAGATGGGACATGCCCATGCGACTGCGGGCGCGAAGAACAGCAAAAGAGTAGCAACGCCAGTGGTTCGAACGAATGAGTTGATATTCATAAAGACCCTTACCCTTAGCGTATTCCGAGTTCCCGCGTTTTCCTCACGAATCTCACAGCGTAGACCAGCATGCCGAGCGCGACAGACAAGGACCCCACGGCAAACACAAGATGTCCGGTTCCACCACGGTCGCTTTGGAACATCGTCACAGCCCAGAAAGCGGTGAACAGGGCAAGAACTATCGATGCAGCAATGAACACGATGTGAATAGCTCGCAGTGACATGATGACTATCGATTAGTGCGCTGGCGGAGTTTCCACGGTTGGGGCATCCGCGTTGGGCAGAGTGTAGTAATCACCAACTCTGTCAGCATGCCCCATGAGTGGTACAAAAATGATTACCAAGAAAAATAATGCTGTGATGATCAGGGAGCCAATGATCAGGCCAATCCCGTTCCGCGAGAGAGGGACAGACTTTTTCTCATCCAGAAGGTGCATAAAGAAGCTCAGAACCAAAGAACCTTTTGTTGCCGCAATGATGAGCGCAACGATGATGCCCAGAGCGACTCCAAAGTCGATGTACGAAACCGCGACGGTTAAAACCGTCAGCACGGCGAGGGCCGCAGCGACCTTCTTATAGATTGCGATGTGATGTTGGACGTTTTCGCTCATGAAGTCTCCAGCCGATTTAGTGTGTACAGGATCCCTTAGCCGTCCACCCTTTAGAGTAAATAAAGTACCGGAAACAGGAAGATCCAAACGAGATCGACGAAGTGCCAGTATAGGCCCGCTGCTTCAATCCGGTTCGTAAATTGTGTTTTGTTTGTTGCCCACATCTTCGATCCTGGCCCAAGAAAGTATGCGTTTACAATCACCCCGCCAATGATGTGCAGCGCGTGAAGTCCAGTCATCGTGAAATAGATAGCCAGATACGTATTGGTCCACGGAAAGTTCCCGATCTGGAACTCATGGGTATATTCGAAACCCTTGACCACCATGAAAACGAGCGAAAGAACGATTGTTGCGCCCATGAACTTTTTGAAACCAGCGAGGTCGTCCATCTGGAGCGACGCGTAGGCGAAAACCATCGTTACACTGGACCCGATCAGTACGGCCGTATTGAACGTGCCCATCGGCACATTCAGCACCTCAGAGCCGACGGGCCACTCGGGCGCCATCAGACGAAGCAAAACGTAAGACGAGAATAGGGCACCGAAGAGCATGACTTCGGAGGCCAAGAAGAGCCAAATGCCGAGTTTGACGTTAGTCAGCCCGGTATCTGGTCGTTCATCAACAATGTACGGAATATCCATAGACACTTGACTACACCTTGGCCGGATCGGCCACAGCCTGGTCCGGCTCCCCTTGCATCACGAAATCCTGCGCAGCCCCTGGCACACTGTATTCGTAGGGACCGCGGTGGGCGACTGGTGGTTCAGAGAAATTACCATGCGGCGGTGGTGACGGTGCCTGCCACTCCAGTGTGGTTGCATTCCACGGGTTAGCTCCCACCTTTTCGCCGTTTTTGATGCTGTTAAAAAAGTTGTAGATAAAAAAGAGTTGGAAGAATCCTAGGGTCCAGGCACCCATGCCGATTATTTCGTTCAGGTACAGAACATCTTGATTCATCACATACTGTTCACCGCCGTCATACATTCGCCGGTTCATGCCTGCCAACCCTTGTATGAACATCGGCATAAACACAACGTTGATGGCAATGAATGACCCCCAGAAGTGTATTTTTCCTAAAACGTCACTCATTTTTCGACCGGTGGCTTTGGGGAACCAATAATAAATGCCACCGAATAGGGCCATTAGCGTTCCTGGTGCGACGACGTAATGGAAATGTCCGATGACGTAGTAGGTGTCATGCAGATGCAGGTCAGGGGCGGCCAAACCAAGTGGTAGCCCCGTCAAGCCACCAATACCGAACATGGGAAGGAAGGCTAATGCGAACAGCATCGGAGTAGTGAAACGAATGGAACCGCCGTACAGCGAAATGAACAGCGCTGACAGAATCACAACGGAGGGGATTGAAATAATCATTGTTGTCGTCTGGAAGAATGAACTCATGGTAGTTCCCATACCAGTCAGGAACATGTGGTGTGCCCAGACGATGAATGACATGAAACCAAGGAAAATGACCGAGGCGACTAGGACGCGATAACCCCACACCGGCTTACGTGTGTTGTTCGCCACGATGTCAGCCACAATACCGAGCGCCGGCAGAATCAGTACGTATACCTCCGGATGAGCCAGGAACCAGAACAGGTGCTGCCACAACAGAACGCTGCCACCACCACTTCCGCCGTAGGCCGCATCAGCGTAAACGAGCCCGCTCGGCATGAAGAAACTAGTGCCGGCTACACGGTCCATGAGCTGCAACACGCCAGCAGCTTCCAGTGGTGGAAACGCGAGTAATAGCAAGAAGGCCGTGACGAGTTGCGCCCAGACGAAAAAGGGGAGGCGCATAAAGCTCAAACCTGGAGCACGTAGTTGTACTGTCGTCACGATGAAGTTGACAGAACCAAGCAGCGACGATGTGATGAGGAAGATCATTCCAACGAGCCACATCGTTTGGCCCGTCGTAGCAAAAACCGATAACGGCGCGTAAGAAGTCCAGCCTGAATTTGCGGCTCCTCCGGGAACGAAGAAGCTGGCGAACATAATCACGCCGCCTGGAAAAAACGTCCAGTAGCTGGCCATGTTCAGTTTCGGAAACGCCATGTCCGGTGCCCCGATTTGTAGGGGTAGAACGAAGTTACCAAAGCCGCCGACAGCAAGAGGCACAACGCCGAGGAACACCATGATAGTCCCGTGCATAGCGCCCAACTGATTGTAGAACTCAGGAAGCATGATGCCACCCGGGGCACGTTCGTCTCCGAGCCATTCGCCAATTAATGGGATGGGTTCTCCGGGATACGCGATTTGCCAGCGCATCAGCATCATGAGTGAAAACCCAAAAAGCAGAAAGAGCAGTCCGGTAATGGCGTACTGAATGCCGATTACCTTGTGGTCTACGGAAAAGACATAGGTCCGCCAGAACCCTTCGTCATGTCCGTGCTCGTCGTGTCCGTGTTCGTCGTGTCCGTGTTCAGCCGCCACGGGGGCGGTTTCCTCGGTGGTCGTCACGTCAGCCAAACTCGTGACTCCTTTCCTACAGCGTCACCTGCGTCTAACCCGTTTGTTCCAGGATAATTCCTACGGGATGGTCGATCGCAAATCGTAATTAAATTGGTGGCCATGGCGCGCCCCAACCACAAGGGAGCAACACCGACGCCAGCGAAATTCTATCTGCCAGACTTAGTTGGGTGCAACCACTGCTTGAATACAGAGGAAATTCATTGATTGGCTATGAATCAATTCTTAGTCAATTCGGCGATGGCTTTCTGGGATGTTCGGGCCACAATCATGACTACTAGCACGGTAGCTAACAGGCCAACGCCTACGAATGCATAGTACGCCAATCCTCGGGCGGGGCTGACCCCACCGGCTAGGCGTGCGACATCGCCAATGACGAGACCCGAGTATGCGTACAAGACCGTACCAGGCAGCATGCCTATGGAAGCGGTGATGTAGTCAACTAGACGTACGTTTGTCAGGCCCAGTCCGTAATTAAGTAAATTGAAAGGAACAATTGGCGATAGCCTGAGCAGAAGCACGATTTTCCGTCCTTGCTGTTCGATGGCACGGTCAATTGCAGCGAATTTGGGATTATCAGCCAGGCGGTATTCAACAGCCTCACGGGCGAGGTATCTGGCAATCAGAAATGACAACGTCGCACCGATGGTGGCTCCAATCAGTGCAAATAAAGTGCCTTGCACCAGTCCAAAAAGCACGCCTCCTACTAAGGTGAGAACCGAGCCAGGAATAAAGGCGACGGTTGCTGCCACATATCCAGCGATGAAAGCTATCGGGCCGAACGGGCCCAGTCCGCTGACCCAGGTTGCGAATCCTTCAAGAAAAATGCCGAACTGTCGTCCGAGACCTGCGAATGCGATGACGGCAACGATTCCCAGCAGTAATTTGCCAATAGGTAGACGCGGTGTTTTTGTATCCATCAAGTTAAGAGAGCCGATATCAGTATGAAGGTTTTTGCGAACCAGCGGACAAGAGAGAGTCTGTTGCAGGTTACACCGCCACAATCTGCGATACTCCCACGTGTGGGCAAGCTTTACATGGCGGTCATCGTTGTGCAGGTCCTGGTGGTCCTTGCACTCTGGTGGGTATCGCAACATTTTGCGATCTGAAATGTCGTTACATTAAGCGGGATCGCTGCGTGTCGAGACATTAATTACCTGTGCATTTTATCGATTGGACCATTATCGTCTGTTACCTCGCTTGGGTGCTGTATGACGGGGCGAAACGCGCAAAGGGAACCCATGCGGTCGAGGGCTATTTTTTAGCGTCACGATCGCTTCCCTGGTGGGCGGCGGGCCTGTCTGTCATGGCTACCCAAATGAGTGCGATCACGTTGGTGGGCACTACAGGCCAGGCGGCGACGGATGGTCTCCGGTTTGTACAGTTTTATTTCGGGCTTCCGGTGGCGATGATCATTTTGTCAGTTACGCTGGTGCCCTTTTTTCACCGCGCAAAGGTTTACACGGCGTACGAATATCTTGAACGTCGCTTCGATGCCAGGACACGGGCATTGGCAAGCCTGTTATTCCTGGTTTCTCGGGGCCTGAGTGCGGGAGTGATTGTTGCCGCGCCAGCAGTCATTCTTTCGATCGTGTTGGGCTGGAGTTTGCCGCTCACTATCTTCGCGATTGGTATACCAACAACGGTGTACACAATGGTTGGTGGCGTGCAGGCGGTGGCATGGGCTGATGTGAAACAAATGGTGATTATTCTCATCGGGGTTACAGCGGCCGTTGTTGCCTTGATACTCGGGTTGCCAGAAGAAGTTGGCTTGGAACCCACTCTACATGTGGCTGGTGCGGTTGGTCGTCTGCAGGCAGTTGATTTCACTTTCAATCTTGACGAGACCTATACCTTTTGGTCGGGCATGCTTGGAGGGTTATTTCTGTCACTTGGCTATTTTGGATGCGACCAGAGTCAGGTTCAGCGATACCTATCGGCGAAGTCGGTCAATGCTGCGCGGCACTCACTACTGATGAGTGCGTTCGCAAAGATTCCGTTACAGGTGCTGATTTTGCTGATGGGCGTGCTCGTCTACTGCTTCTATTTATTTGCCGAGTCACCAATGCTGTTCAACGACGTGCATCGCCAGCAGATTGAACAAAGTAGTCGGCAGGATGATTACAACACGCTTGAAGGTAATTTCCGAGGTGCGCATGAGAAGCGGCGCGCAGCAGCGAGTGCACTTTCCGAGGCTAGGGCGCTCGGAGACGCCAGTGCGGTTCGTGTAGCAACCGAGCGATTTGTAGTGCTCGACCGCGAAGTTGAATCGGTACGTCGTCAAGCGGTCGCGTTGGTGCGGGAAGTCACCGGTGACGTGGCGTACAACGATGTTAACTATATTTTCCCTACATTTGTAACGACCCATTTACCCGTAGGCCTTGTCGGATTACTCATTGCGGCAATTTTCGCGGCTGCAATGTCGAGTGCGGCCGCAGAACTCAATGCGTTATCGACCGCGAGCGTGATTGATTTCTATAAGCGTCATTATCGAAAAAGTGCGTCGGATTCTCACTACCTGAGAGTTTCCAAATACGCGACAGGTTTTTGGGGAGTGTTTGCGTCTGTGACGGCGTTGTTCGCGACAAATTTAGGTTCATTGATTGAGGTGGTGAACTTGTTTGGATCCTATTTTTATGGGTCGCTACTTGGGGTTTTTGTGTTGGCTGTTGGTTTTCGACGGGCATCTGCGAGTGATGCCTTTTGGGGACTCATCGGAGGCATGATTACGGTTGGACTTGTCGCGTCAACGACGAATATCTCGTATCTTTGGTACAACTTGGTCGGGGTCGTTGCAGTTTGTCTGATAGGGAGTCTTCGACTTCTGCGCCGACCACGGTAATTGCTGCTCAGAGTTGGACTTACACTCACGCGTCAGCTAACATTTAATATCCGACTGTTTCGGTCGGTGTTGGTGCGTCCGCACGCCACTTCTAGCGGCGCAGACTAATTTGGGGTTCCGGATGGCGACATCTACAGACAACATAGAAGAACTAGCGAAACAAGACTACAAATACGGGTTTGTCAGTGACGTTGATGCGGAGGCGATACCTGTTGGTCTTAATGAGCAGATTGTCCGGACAATTTCGGCAAAGAAAAATGAACCTGCTTGGCTACTAGACTGGCGACTGAAGGCGTTTCGCGTGTGGCAGACGATGACCGAGCCTAAGTGGCACAATGTATCGTTTCCGCCTGTCAATTTCCAAGACATCATCTACTACTCGGCGCCGAAGAAAAAACCTCAGCTAGCCAGTCTGGATGAACTCGACCCAGAGATTAAAGAAACTTTCGACAAACTGGGGATCCCGTTAGACGAGCAAAAGGTAATGGCTGGCGTGGCTGTCGATGCGGTGTTCGATTCTGTGTCGGTCGCGACGACGTTTAAGGACAAATTGGCGGAACTCGGGATCGTTTTCTGCTCGTTTTCTGAGGCCGTCCAGGAGCATCCTGAACTTGTCCGGAAATATCTTGGGTCGGTGGTTCCGGCGTCAGATAATTTTTATGCGGCACTGAATTCTGCAGTTTTTTCTGATGGTTCGTTTGCCTACATTCCAAAGGGCGTCAAGTGTCCGATGGAGCTGTCCACCTACTTCCGTATTAATGCTGCCCAAACGGGCCAGTTTGAACGGACGTTATTGGTCGCTGACGAAGCCGCGAGTGTAAGTTATCTTGAGGGGTGCACCGCACCGATGCGTGATGAAAACCAATTGCACGCTGCGGTCGTGGAGTTGGTGGCGTTGGATGATGCAACTATCAAGTACTCGACGGTTCAGAACTGGTACCCGGGTGACAAGGATGGAAAAGGTGGTATCTATAACTTCGTCACGAAGCGGGGGACCGCGTTCACCAACGCGAAGATCACCTGGACACAGGTTGAAACGGGTTCGGCGATTACCTGGAAATATCCGAGTTGCATTTTGCAGGGGGATAATTCGGTCGGGGAATTCTATTCCGTTGCTGTAACCAACAACCACCAACAGGCGGATACGGGCACTAAGATGTTGCATCTCGGAAAAAACACAAGCAGCACCATTGTGTCCAAGGGAATTTCGGCCGGAATGGGCCAAAACACATATCGTGGCTTGGTGCGGATTGGTAAGAACGCGAAAGGTGCGCGCAACTTTTCCCAGTGCGATTCGCTTCTCATCGGGGACAAGTGTGGCGCTCACACGTTTCCGTACCTTGAGGTCCGAAATACGTCGTCACAAGTTGAGCATGAGGCGTCAACTTCCAAAATTGGAGAGGACCAGATTTTTTACTGTCGTCAGCGGGGGCTATCCACTGAGGATGCAGTCAACATGATTGTCAATGGATTTTGTAAGGAAGTTTTCCGAGAACTACCGATGGAGTTTGCGGTTGAGGCACAGAAGCTGCTCGGTGTGAGTCTTGAAGGCAGTGTCGGTTAGGTTTGTTCAGCTACGAACTGAAAGATTGAGAGTTACATGTTAGAAGTTAAAAATCTGCACGCAACGGTGGCAGCTACAAAGATTCTCAACGGGATCAACTTGTCGGTGGAACCTGGCCAGGTACACGCCATCATGGGACCAAATGGTTCTGGGAAAAGCACCCTCGCGGCGGTTCTTGCGGGTCGCGATGAATACGAGGTTACGGAGGGAACCGTCTCCTTCAATGGTCAGGATTTACTTGACCTGGAACCGGAGGAACGGGCGCGCGAGGGCGTGTTTCTGGCGTTTCAATATCCTGTCGAAATACCAGGCGTGAATAATGCCTACTTGTTGAAAGCGGCCTTGAATGAGATCCGTAAACATCGCGGCGAATCGGAATTAGATGCGATGGATTTCATGGCGTTCGTCAAGGAGCGAATGAGCGCGCTCCAGATCGATCAGGAGTTGATGAAGCGGCCAGTCAATGAGGGCTTTTCGGGCGGTGAAAAGAAACGGAACGAAATATTTCAAATGGCAGTGCTTGAACCGAAACTGGCCATCATGGATGAAACGGATTCCGGCCTTGACATTGACGCGTTAAAGATTGTGTCCAACGGCGTGAATACCATGCGGAATTCAGAACGCTCGATTGTAGTGGTGACACATTATCAGCGCTTACTCAACTACATCGTGCCGGATTTCGTTCATGTGTTGTCTGGCGGGCGAATAGTGAAATCGGGCGGCAAGGAATTAGCACTCGAACTTGAAGAAAAAGGGTACAGCTGGATCGACGGTGTGGCCGAACCGGTTGGTGCGTAGGTGTCACGATGACACAAGTAGCCAGTTCAACTGCGTACGCTGATTGTTTTGATGAGGTCCAGCGTGATTTTTCGGGTCCGGTGCGTATCGCGGAGTTGCAACGTCGTGCGTTTGATCATTTTTCATTGGTCGGAATCCCAACCACCAAGGTTGAAGAGTGGCGTTTTACGAATGTCTCACCCATCGCACAGACCACGTTCCAACGGCCGGTGAAAACATCGGCTTCGGCCTCTGAGATACAACCGTTTGTGACGAATGATGCGGATGAAGCTGACCACACCCTTGTGTTTGTTAACGGTGCGTATGCCGAGTCTTTGTCTTCAACGAAGGGCCTGGAAGATGGGGTGGTCGTTTCAAGTCTTGCCACCGCGTTGGCGTCATCGACTCACGCAGAGGTCATTGAAGCCCATCTAGGTTCGGCGGCCGATTTGGATGCCGGATTCACGGCCTTCAATACCGCACTATTAACGGATGGTGCTTTTATTCGTGTGCCCAAGAACGTGGTCGTTGCTGCTGCGGTGCGGTTGCTGTTTATCACAACATCGGCCGATGGGGATGTCGCGACCATGACGCACCCGCGTGTGTTAGTCGTCGCTGGTGAGAACAGTCAACTACGTCTCGTTGAAAGCTATGCGGGCACTGGCTCGACGGGTTATCTGACCAACACGGTCGTCGAAGTGATTAGTGAGGCCAATGCGGTTGTTGACCATTACAAGGTCGTTCGCGAGAGTTCGACGGCTAATCACATCGGTAGCATGCATTTACGACTCGGCCGTGCGGCCAATTTTTCATCTCATACGATCACGCTTGATGGTGGCATTGTCCGTAATGACGTACATGCTCTTCTTGATGGGGAGGGTGTGACGTGTACGCTGAACGGGCTGTACATAGCGAACGGGAAACGACTCGTTGATAACCATACGACCATTCACCACGCGCAACCCCATTGCCAAAGCTACGAGTTGTACAAAGGCATTTTGGACGATGAGGCGCATGCAGTGTTCAACGGCAAAATCATTGTTGCCATTGATGCGCAAAAAACAGATGCCAAACAGACGAACAAGGCTCTCCTGCTTTCTGAGGACGCACAGATCAACACAAAACCAGAACTGGAAATTTTTGCCGACGATGTGAAATGCACACACGGTGCGACGGTTGGGCAACTTGATGCGGACGCTTTGTTTTACCTGCGTGCACGTGGTTTAGGACTGGAGCAGGCGCGGAGTGTACTGGTTCACGCATTTGCGAGCGACCTGCTTAACCACATTCGGATCGAGTCAGTTCGGAATCAGCTGAACGAATTGCTGCTCGCGCAATTACCGAACTCGGGTGGGGGTGCGGTCTATGACCACGGCTAACGTTGCCGCTGTTGAGACTGTTCCATTTGATGTCGAGTCGATCCGCAAGGATTTCCCGATCCTGCGACAGCAGATGCGTGGCCACCCACTCGTATACCTGGATAATGCCGCAACGACCCAAAAGCCGCAGTTGGTTCTTGACACGTTGGCCCGATACTACGCGGCCGGTAACGCGAACATACATCGTGGAGTCTATGAGCTTAGTGAAGACGCAACGGCAGCCTACGATGGTGCACGGTCCAAGGTGAAGCAGTTGCTTAATGCTGCATCATCGCGGGAGATCGTTTTCACGCGAAACTCGACGGAGAGTATTAACCTCGTTGCTCAAACCTTTGGGCGGCAGCATCTCAAGGCTGGCGATGAAGTGCTTATCACGCACATGGAGCACCACTCGAACATTGTGCCGTGGCAACTACTATGTGAGCAATGTGATGCGGAGTTGAGGGTTGCTCCCATCGACGAGACCGGCACCTTACAACTCGACGAGTTCGAGCGATTGTTGGGACCACGGACGCGGCTGGTGTCTGTGGTACACCTGTCCAATTCACTCGGTACGATCAATCCGGTCCAGACAATTGTAGAGATGGCGCATCGACATGGCATTCCCGTATTGATCGATGGCTCTCAAGCGGTTTACCACATGCCGGTTGATGTGCAGGCGTTAGGGTGTGACTTCTATGTGTTTACTGGGCATAAGTTGTACGGGCCGACCGGGATTGGTGTTCTTTACGGGCGAGAGGACTTACTCGAGAAGATGCCGCCCTACCAGGGTGGCGGCGATATGATCCAATCGGTCACATTTGCAAAAACGACTTACGCGGAGCTTCCAAACAAGTTTGAAGCGGGCACGCCGCATATAGCAGGAGCGGTGGGTTTGGGAGCAGCGGTGGATTACCTTCATAAAATCGGGTTTGACGGGATCGGCGGCCACGAAGCCGACTTACTGGCTTATGGAACAGAAGCGATTGCTGATGTTGATGGGCTACGACTTATTGGTACGGCAGCGAAGAAGGCGAGTATTTTGTCATTTGTGATGGAGGGAGCCCATCCACATGACATCGGTACCATCGTTGATAGAGACGGAGTGGCGATCAGAACAGGACACCACTGCACGCAACCTGTCATGGATCGGTTCGATATACCTGCTACGGCTCGTGCGTCGATTGCGATGTACAACACGCGCGATGAATTAGACGCACTCGCACGTGCGCTCAAACGTGTGCGGGAGATGTTTCCAGCATGAGCGATTTACGCGACCTGTATCAGGAGGTCATTCTCGACCACAACAAGCACCCGCACAATTTTGGTGAACTTAATGACGCTGACCGTCATGCAGACGGCTTCAATCCACTATGCGGAGACAAATTGGTGGTCTACGTAAATTTTGATGAGGAGATCATCACCGATGGCAGTTTTGTCGGGTCCGGGGGCGCGATTTCAAAAGCCTCAGCTTCCCTGATGACTGATGC
>CAZDQD010000118.1:0-78629 GCA_964507425.1 uncultured Vicinamibacteraceae bacterium | reverse complement strand
TAAGTGACAAGTCGATCGACAGAATTCTTTTATCCGCAAGAAAATGAGGCACGTCTCCAACCACTATCTGCTGTGCCAACCCCTCTACTATCGCAGTCTTACCGACACCCGGTTCGCCGATGAGCACAGCATTGTTTTTTGAACGACGACACAGAACCTGTTGAACTCGGCTCACCTCCACTGCGCGTCCAACGAGCGGATCGAGACTCTCCTTCATGGCCGCATCAGTCAAATCGTGACTAAATTCAGCCAACAGAGGAGTTTCCTTCACACGAGTTAGTGTTGTTTTCTCGTTCAGCAGCTGCACTATGTCTTCCCGTACTGTACTAAGCCGCATACCCTTTTCGACTAGTACCGAGGAAGCCACACAACGTTCCTCCCTCAGAATTCCAAGTAGTAAATGTTCGGTGCCTATGTAGTTATGGAGCAGCCGATCAGCTTCTTCTTCCGCATACTGAAGTACGCGCTTCGTTTCCGTGCTGAATGGGATCTCCACAGAAGTGGAGACTTTTTCTCTGAAAATTGTGCGACCTTCGATTTCTTTACGAATGTTTTCAAGAGAGAGATGAGACCGCGCGAACACACGGCTAGTTAACCCCTTGCCCTCTCGAATCAGCCCAAGCAATAGGTGTTCTGTTTCAATCGAGATGCTACCTAGCTGACTCGCTTCGTAGCGTGCGAAGAACAATACACGCC
This sequence comes from uncultured Vicinamibacteraceae bacterium, assembly GCA_964507425.1. Lineage (GTDB taxonomy): Bacteria > Acidobacteriota > Vicinamibacteria > Vicinamibacterales > UBA8438 > DTWD01. Next base: position 77,933 of record CAZDQD010000118.1, on the reverse strand, counting down.
TAGCGCGTTCCGTGTACCGCTCAAACATTCATACCACCCGATGCATCATCCGAACCAATCTAGCTAAGACTACTACCGCTGTCCGATTATAGAGCACTCGTCAGTAAGTAAGGCCATCTAATCAATACCGAATTTACGAACGACTGGTTTCCTGGAGCCTGCCGTTCGCAAGCTGCCACACACGATCGCAAGAAGCAGCCAGAGCCATATTATGCGTCGCAATTACAGATGTAAGACCATACGCTTTGTGAACGTCTCGTATGAGATGCTGTATCGCGTCGCCAGACTGCTCGTCCAGGTCACCGGTCGGCTCATCAGCAAGCAGCAAAGTTGGTTGCATTACAAGAGCACGAGCCACAGCAACCCGCTGCTGCTCGCCGCCAGAAAGCGTGCCCGGTTTGTGCTGTAGTCGATCCGCAAGACCAACTTGTTCGAGTAATAGTTCCGCGCGCTCACGACACTCTGTCTCTGTAACCCCCGCAATACGAAGAGGCATCCCAACATTCTCAAGGGCTGAAAATTCAGGAAGTAAGTGATGAAACTGAAAAACGAAACCTATGTGACTATTCCTAAATCCAACAAGTTCAGCATCGTCCAATGAAGTGATACGAGTATCACCAATGCGCACCATTCCCTGGTCGGCCTGATCAAGTCCACCAATCAACTGTAGAAGCGTACTCTTACCCACTCCAGAAGAACCAACAATGGCAACCATCTCACCAGGCCTAACGGACAGGTCCAGATCACTGATAACTTTTAACTCTCTCGCACCAGACCAGTAACTTTTAGAAAGACCGTTGACTTCAATTAAAGAGGTTATCATCGAAGGCAGGAGTCTTTACTGAAAGCGTAAAGCTTCAGCAGGCTTAACGCGGGCTGCATGTCTGGACGGATAGATTGTCGCGACCAAACATATAATGAGCGCTGAAACAACAACCGCGATGAAATCGATCGGCCGAACCACAAAAGGCACGTACGGAATCTGATACGCATCGTGTGGTAGTCGCAACAGTTGATACCGATCCATAATCAAACACGTTAAATAGCCAATGGCCGCTCCAATGGTCGTCCCTAGGAGACCGATGATGGCTCCCTGCAGTACAAAGATTTCACGTACGCTTCTAGCGGAGGCTCCCATCGTTTTCAAGATCGCGATATCACGACTTTTCTCCATAACAAGCATCACGAGGGAGGCCACAATCTGTAAACCGGCCACAAGCATTATTAAACCAAGAGCGATAGAAATAGCCATTTTTTCCAGCCACAGGGCAGAGTACAGGGATTGGTTGAGTTCGGACCACTCGTCCGCAATATAGGAGACTCCGAGTTCATCCGTCACGGCCTTCGCGACCGCCCTTGATTCATATATATCGTCGATCCTCAATTCCATCATTTCTACGTTATCAACATTGAAGAGTCGACGAGCGACCTCTAAGCTGATGTAACCGTAACTCGTGTCATATTCAAAAAAACCAAGGTCAAACACACCAACAACTTCTAGCCTCCTCGGCCTCGGCAAAACTCCCATAGGCGACAGTGAACCACTCTGCGTCACCAGGCTAATCTCATCACCAACGAAAGCACCAAGGCGCTGCGCGACTCCTTTTCCAATCACAATTGCACCAGAAGCGGAGCCTTTGTACGAATCAAGAGCAAACAATTCGCCATCCGTAACGGCTTCCGCAACCTCTGTCACCTGGGATTCCAACATCGGGTCGACACCCTTAATGTTTAGAAACGCATCCCCTTGGCGCGTTCTAACTAAACCTCTTCCGATAATCGACGGGGCAGCCGCCACGACATGTGGTAGCCCCGACAACACCGCGGCTTCGGCCTGATAGTCGCGAAAACCGCCGTCGGCAACCTTGTACACAAATACATGTGCCTGTGCCCCGAGAATTCTGTCTCGCACCCCTTGAGACAAACCTTCCATCAGCGCCAACGCCACCACGAGCGCCGTCACACCAACAGTGACACCTATAATTGAAATTACAGACGTGCTTGCCAGAGAAGCCTGTTTGCGGCGAGCAACGAGATATCTAACTGCGACATAAAGCTCAAACGACTTTGTCACAATTACCTTTTCGGACGAAGCAGTGGAAACAAAATAACGTCTCGAATCGAAGGGCTATCGGTCAAAAGCATCACGAGCCGGTCAATACCTACCCCTTCCCCTCCCGTAGGCGGCAGACCATGCTCCAGTGCCTCAATGTAGTCATCGTCCATTTTATGAGCTTCTTCACTACCCAGCCCCTTCTCCTGGAGTTGATTCTCAAAACGTTGACGTTGTTCATCAGGATCATTCAATTCACTAAATGCATTCGCGATTTCCATACCACCGATATAGAGCTCAAACCGCTCAACGGTATCTTGATCGTCAGACCTCTGCTTAGACAGTGGTGAAACTTCGGTCGGAAAGTCATACACAAAGGTTGGTTGCACTAGACCTTCTTCACATAGTGTCTCAAACAGAGAGACCGCTATTTTTCCAGCGCCAGCCGACGGTGGCACCTCAATACCAAGTTCCGAGGCAATTTTCGCTGCCTCTGTACGATTACGAAGTAGACCCTCTGGAAGGTCCCTACCAAGACGAGAAGCCGCAGCATTGAGAGCTGCTTCCCGGAGCGACAAACGTCTAAAAGGCACCTTAAACGAGATTAGTTCCCCATCGTAAGTACATTCCGAACCTCCAACCACGGCAGACACAACAGCTACCAGCATTTCTTCGGTCATCACCATCAATGATTCGAAATCGCCATAGGCTTCATAGAATTCAAGCATCGTAAATTCTGGGTTATGACGCGTGGAAATGCCTTCATTACGAAAATTCCGATTGATCTCATAAACTCGTTCCATTCCCCCAACAACAAGCCTCTTCAGATACAGTTCAGGCGCGATCCTTAAATAAAGTGGAATATCGAGAGCGTTATGATGTGTAACAAATGGTCGAGCTATAGCACCACCAGCCAATGACTGCATCATCGGCGTTTCAACTTCTAGATAACCACGATCGTCCAAAAACCTTCTGATCGTGCTCATTACTCGACTTCGCGTCTCAAATGTTTTTCTTGACTCCGCATTAACGATCAGGTCGAGGTAGCGTCGACGGTAACGTATTTCTACATCCGTGAGTCCGTGCCATTTTTCAGGAAGAGGTTCAAAGCACTTCGCCAGAAATGTTAACGCGTTCGCCCATACTGTTAGCTCATCAGTTCTAGTTCGAAAGAGATGTCCTTCGACACCTACAAAATCGCCAACATCAAGAAGGCCAAAAGTCTTAAATTCCGTCTCACTAATAGCATCCTTTCGAACATATGCTTGTAGCCTGGCTCTACCATCAGTAATCACAAGAAAGTTCGCTTTTCCAAAACTCCGAACTGCAATAATCCGACCCGCCGTTATGGTCTCTCGGCGACTTTCCTGCAACTCATCACCTGACAGGGTGCCATATTTGTCGACAATTTCCCTTATCGAATCTGAACGAACATAACGCCCTGGGTAGACATCAACGCCGAGGCTTTTCAGCCCCTCATAATTCGCTCGGCGTTGTTGTCGCTCATCTCTATCGTTTCCGTTACTCACGCTAAGTCCCCGACCTCACAAACCACGACAGCACCCTATTATCAAGACAACTCGCCATGACGGTCTACAGCACACCGAACCCCATCCAGAATCCCATTAACAAAACCCACCGATTCATCTCCGCTGAAAGTTTTAGCGAGCTCGAGAGCTTCGTCAATAACTACAGCCGGCGGGGTATCTACGTTTAAAAGTTCATAAACCGCCATACGAAGAATTAGGCGATCAATCACTGCCATTCTAGAAAGTCGCCAGTTCTCTGCCTGACATTCAATTAAAGGATCGATAGTCGACAGTGCGTTGATAGTACCTCTCGCAAGATCTGCCGCAAAGTCTTTTCGCTCTGAAGGCGCTGGATGTAATTTCCAAAAATAATCAATCGCCTTCTCTCGATCGGTCTCACTAATGCTTCCAACTTCCCACTGATACAAAAGTTGAAGCGCTGCTTCACGTCCGCGATGCCGCTCAGCCTTCAGTAAAATACCTTTAGCCACACTATTTCCCTATCGTGGCCACAATATTTGCCACACGAACAGCAGACAAAGCCGCCTCTCTACCCTTATTGGAGGTTCCATCGCCTGAACGTGCCAAAGCTTCGTCTTCCGTATTGGTAGTCAACACACCGAAAGTTATCGGTATTCCGGTCTCCTGACATGCGGTCATGATCCCGTGGGCAACTGAGGAGGCAATGTATTCAAAATGGGGAGTTTGTCCTCGAATGATGCAGCCGAGGCAAATGACCGCATCAAATGAGCCTGACGCAGCGGCGTGCCTCGCTATCAACGGTATTTCAAAAGCCCCTGGCACTTCTATAACAGTCACTGCCGCTGTCTGCGCACCAGCTTCCTCAAGAGCATCAAGCGCTCCCAAGCGTAACGAACGCGTCACATTCTCGTGATAGGTCGATACAACCAAGGCCAACTTCAACCCCGCGGCATCGCCCACCCCACAGTCATCGGAAACGTTTTTCATGAACCTATAAAGATGGGCTTCCGTTTTTCAAGAAAGGCACCAATCCCCTCGTTCCAGTCTTTTGTTTCGGCCGCTTTTGCGAAAAGCTCTGATTCACGGGAACAGCCGTCAACCATCGTCATGTCTAGACCCTCCGCAACAGCGGTTAATATCAAATTCATGGCCACTGGAGCTTGTTTACTCAGCTGTTTTGCAACGGCCAAAGACGTCGACTGTAAATCCTCCGCACTGACTACCTTGTTCACTAGTCCGACACGCAATGCTTCTTCCGCCGCAATAGCTCTTCCAGTTAGCATCATCTCCAAAGCACGACCCCGACCCACAAGCCTAGAAAGTCTTTGCGTGCCTCCATAACCTGGCAACACTCCGAGCGTAATCTCCGGAAGCCCCATATATGCTTTCTCCGAAGCGATGCGAAGTGTACAGGACATCGCAAGTTCACATCCGGCACCTAGCGCGTAGCCATTGATCGACGCAACAACAGGCTTTCCCATCTGCTCAAGAGCCAAATAGACACCCTGGCCAAAACGAGATTGCTCCTTCGCCTGGTCGGGGCTCAACAACTGCAGCTCGCTGATATCTGCACCAGCCACGAAAGCCTTGTCGCCGGCCCCGGTCAATATCACGACTCTCACATTGTCGTCGCCAGCAAGCTGCTCAACAAGCTTTTCCAACTCCTTCAAGGTATTCACGTCGACCGCATTCATTACATGCGGACGACTAATTGTGACGGTCGCTATCGCGTCGGCATAGTCGACCACTAGGTTGCTACTCATTGACCCCTCCCACGACTGGTCAGCACTATACTCCAGACCAAAGTCGATCCCGTGCCGACTACCGCACCACAAAAATCAGCGATGAGATCTCGAAACTCTGCTGTCCGTCCGGGTACAAATGACTGATGAAACTCGTCTGAAATACCATAAACCAAAGCACAAACCGTAGCTAAGGCCACCGTCTTGAACGTCACTCGTCTCCAACGCGCTCCCGTAAAACCACACACGAACGAAGCCCCCAGCACTGCATATGCAACCGCATGTGCACCTACGTCAGGAATATTAGATGACATCGGAGGTGACGACATGCTCGAGACCACGAAGATGCCAGCCATAACCACAACACTCGGCAACCACGCTACGACTGTTCCGGTTAGTCGCCAGCCGAAAGAAAAACTCATAGTGGGAATGGGTACATAAACCATGTACCTAGTACAGCAACAACGACAAACCCTAGAAATATGCTTACCCCTAAACGAAACTGCTCCGGCGGTTTATCACGCATCAACACCGCAAACACTATTGACACGAAACCTGAAAAAACCACCATCCAGATGAAGTGACTAGGCAGCATGTCTCAGTTACTTTCGCCCTTTTGTAATATCAAACACATCGATCACCACGAGCATATTGAGCAGACCCGAAACGATCAAAAACGAATTTCCGTACTCATAAGTCGTTGCAACTACATTTCCGTTACCAGCACCAAATACACGAGCTACAAAATAAGGCGCTCCAATACCAAGGTCAGCAATCGCTGCCATCGCCACCAGTGGGTCAGCAGAATCAAATCCGAAAAGCTCCCCATCCAGCAATAAACCACAGAGAAACATCAGGGTCAAAGCCACAAAAAAAATCACACCCTTTGAAAACCGACCCGCCATGAGATGCCCCGCGCCAGGACACAGCCAAGCCGTGATGCAAACAAAAAGCGTCGTCCCCGTTCCGCTCCTCTTCAAAAACTTCGACACGATGTTCTCTAGCTTAGCGCCCCTCGTAGAACATCACCGGTCACAAATAGTGCCGTTCCACCCAGAGGCAGTCCTAGGATAGCCCGGATCAAATTACCCGGGTCAACGACACCAAACGTTTCACCAAGAACGCTTACGATCGTCGGAAGAGCGGAAACAATAAGCAATGTTCTCGCATCTTTCCACCGACACCCTCGGTGACTACGAAAGGCTCCTAACATCAACATCATCAGAGCTACGGCAGCAGCTCCAACATAGAGTCCTGTACAGCGTGCGCAAACGGCCAACGTAGTTTCAGACAGACGAAATGAGCGATCGGCCTGCTGGTGGCAAACAATAGCACCCACGACGTAGGCTCCTGCACCTACAATAAATACAGGACTCGCTGAATCATAGTCTGCCGTAATGATCGGGGCCGATATCAGTAGAACAGCCCACAAAATTGCACCGAAAAGTAGTCCAACCAAGAGCCGCACTCGGATTGATCCAGAACCGCTCACACTAACTACTCCATTGCTACAGAACGTCAAAGTGGGTTAATTGCTTAAAGGAATCAAAACGTTGTTTGATTTGGTCATCCGTAAGTGTGAGCAATCGACTCAAACCGAAATCCTCGACTGACAGCGACGCCATGGCGCTTCCGGAAATCACCGCACGCGCGAAAACGGTATCCGTATAGCTTGCAGCGGTAGCCAGATAACCGACCAGGCCTCCAGCAAAGGTGTCACCGGCACCTGTCGGGTCAAGAACATGCTCCAGAGGAAAACCCGGCACAGCAAAAAACCCATCACCTTGCGTCATGACTGCACCATATTCACCAAGCTTAATCACAACCCGAGAAGGGCCCATTCCCTGTATACACCGAGCAGCCTTGACGAGATTGTCTTCGCCACTCAACATCCGCGCTTCCGCGTCGTTAATCACAATTGCATCAACTCTTTTTAACACCTCACGAAGTTCAGGCAAAGCACCCTCAAGCCATATATTCATGGTGTCGAGCGCAACAAATTCAGGTGAATCGACTTGCGCAAGAACCTCAAGTTGCAGTGCTGGATGAATATTCGCCAAAAACACTATTGGACTCGCCCGAAAAGGCTCTGGAATATGAGGATGAAAATTCTCAAACACGTTGAGGTGCGTGTAGACCGTCTCACGATTGTTAAGATTTCGTCCGTACTCACCCTTCCAGCGAAATGTCTCACCAGAAACACGCTGGAGCCCACTAAGGTCTACACGCCTACCCCCAAACACCTGTAGTTCAGTCTCTCCAAAGTCATCCCCCACGACCGCTACCAACCGCACATCTGTAAAAAAAGAAGCCGCAACGCTAAAGAATGTAGCTGCACCGCCAACTACTCGAGACACCTCCCCGTAAGGAGTTTTAATGGAATCGAACGCCACCGAGCCAACTGTAAGAACCGGTCGTTTCATTTCACATAGCTTTCAATCAGTGGAGCAAGGTCTACCAGCGTTTTTTCAGGAATTGCCTCCGGCCTCGTGATAATCGCAGTCGCTAGCGCCGTTGCACACTCACATCCGCGATCCACCGGTAATTTTTTAACGAGTTCACTGATAATCCTCTGTGCCATCGAGGAATTCTGTTGCAGTGTGTCAATGATCATCTCGACCGTCACCTGGTCATGGTCAGGATGCCAACAATCGTAGTCGGTCACCAACGCCAAGGTCGAAAAACAGATCTCTGCCTCCCTCGCCAACTTGGCCTCTTGGAGGTTGGTCATTCCGATAATGTCCATTTTCCACGACCTATAGAGCTGAGACTCCGCCAAAGTTGAAAACTGCGGCCCCTCCATACAGACGTAAGTGCCACCATTGTGGACGGTCGCGCCGACCTCAGTCGCGGCACTCGAAGCCAGCTTGTTTAACGTCGAACAAAACGGACGCGCAAGCGATACGTGTGCCACGACACCATTTCCAAAAAACGTACCAATGCGTCCTCGAGTACGATCAAAAAATTGATCAGGCACTACAATATCGGTCGGCTTGTACCGTTCCTGAAGACTCCCAACCGCACTAGCGGAAATTATCCACTCAACACCCAGAGTCTTCATTCCATAAATATTCGCCCTGAAGTTAAGTTCCGACGGCAGTATGTGATGGCCAACACCATGCCGCGCGAGAAATGCGACTCGTTCTCCATGCAGCCGCCCCACCAAATACGGGGCGGACGGTGCGCCAAAGGGGGTTGAAATTTTTCGTTCCTCCCGTTGGACAAGCTCACCCATGTCATAAAGCCCACTCCCGCCGATAATCCCGATACGGACCTTCTCTTCCGCCACCATAATCTATGGTCAGCCTTTCCCTTCTTGTTTTAGTTCGACGAGCACACCATGGGCGCTACTGGGATGAACAAATGCCACTAAAGCGCGCTCCGCACCGAGCCTCGGACTTTGATCGACCATTCGAACACCACGTTTCTTAAGGCGAGTGATCGCCTCATTAATGTCATCAACCAGAAATGTAACGTGGTGCAAGCCTGGACCACGTTTTGATACAAATTTCGCGATCGGTGAATCCGGGTCTGTCGCCTCCAATAACTCCAATGAGGCCGAACCCACGCTAAGGAAATGTGCCCGGACAGCCTGTGGTTCAACAGTCTCAGTATCTTCTACCTCAAGACCAAGCGCGTCGCTGTAAAACGCTAGCGCCTGAGAAAGATCATTAACCGCTATCCCAATATGATCTAACTTAACCTTCATTTCCGCTGTGATCCCTCAATACGCCATTAAGCATGTCATAGGCCGCAGTGTATGGATCAACCTCGAGAGCTACAATCCGGTCGATAACCGTATCCAACGATGCAATTTTTTCAATCTCTAATGTGACCTCCCGTCTCAACACAGCTTCCAATCTCGCCTGGGCTCGAACCCGCGCACGATTAGCGCGGAACTTATCACGGGCAAGTACTTCTGTGAGTGCGGAAATCAAACAGTCAATACCGTGCCCGAGCGTCGCAGATACTTTGACTACTGACGGCCGTGGCGCGCCGTCCTCTGGTGAACGAAGCGTTAACATCGCCTCTATTTCGCCGGCAGCACGATCGGCTCCATCACGGTCCGATTTATTAACGGCAAAAATATCAGCAATTTCCATCACACCGGCCTTGATCGCCTGCACGTCATCGCCGGTTCCAGGGACAGTAATAACGATGCAAGCATCAGCTGTCCGACTTACATCTACCTCTGCCTGACCGACTCCAACAGTTTCGATTGCCACGATGTCGTTGCCAGCGGCATCAAGGATCACGACCGCGTCTTGTACCGCTGGGGCCAGCCCACCAAGATGGCCACGAGTTGCCATACTCCGAACGAAAACACCACCATCTGAGGCGTGTTCCTGCAAGCGAATACGGTCGCCCAGTATTGCTCCTCCCGTAAACGGACTTGTTGGATCCACGGCAATCACACCTACCTTGCTTGATTCGGACCTCCAAGATTTGACTAATTGACTAACTAAAGTGCTTTTTCCAACACCTGGCGCTCCCGTTAAACCGACGATCTTAGCGTTGCCTGTGTGTTCATGTAATTTGGCGATGAGACCTTTAGCCTCTGATCCTTGTTGTTCTACCAACGTGATCGCCCTTGCTATAGCCTGGGCATCGCCATGAAGAACGCGGTCAGCAATATCCATTTATGATCCCGTAGATAGACAGGAATTAACCGAACTCCCTAATTTAGCACCGTCACCCGGAACATCACATATCAGCCAAAAACGACTCAGCGGTACAATGACTTCATAAATTATTAACAAGTACGCTCTAGTTTTGCGAACATACTGCAACAGCGTGGAGAATGTAGCACAAGGATCGTGGTTAAAAGATTACTGTTCTGTCTTATCGACAAGCGAATGAAGAACAAGGTGCGGAGTAAAACCAAAACCCTACGCATGTCGCTTATCCTCACCCTTCTTTTGATATCGCTTGCTAGTTCTGCGTCCGCAGACGTTACTGCTTTTATTGGGCCGAACCGAACGCCCGTAAACCGCATAGCAACGGGCGCAGCCCTCGGCATATCCATTCTCGTTGTCGGCTTTGAATTTGAATATTCGGATACCCCAGAAGACCTCTCAAGCAGCGCCCCCGCCTTGAAGACCGGCATGTTTAACATTCTCGCCCAAACGCCGTTCGGCGCCCTCAGCGGGTTCCAACTATACGCCACAACGGGCGGAGGGCTTTACCGTGAACGATTAGGCTCACAACAGGAAAGCGGTTTCGGCAGCAACATCGGCGGCGGCGTTAAGATTTCACTAGCAGGGCCGTTCCGAATTCGTTTTGATTACCGTGTCTTTTCCTTGCGTGGCAAACCGACCTATCGCCGGCCCCAACGCATCTACGCTGGCTTAAACGTCGCGTTTTAGCCTCACTCAAGACCACTAAGGTCGGTGAAGAGCTCAAGATTGATGAGCGACTGTCCAGCGCCGAAAGACCCGTTAAACGTGTCATAAAGCTGTTGCACCTCATTCGGCACTTGCTCATTAAGAATCTGGACAACGGAGTAGTCAGTTTCCGGCACAGCCGGATCGATAAAAGACACGTACAGCACATTATTGTTCGGCCCTGGCTCGAGAGCTTTGTAAACTCTCCACCCGGCCGCCTGTCGAACAAGCTCAGGCTCCTCACTTTCAGCGATGACGGCAGCCAGACGTGTAATGACCTCCTCGAACGACGCCGTGCGCTCGCTTTCGACGTAATTGAGAATCATGCCTGCCGGTGCTTCAAACGTCTTAACAGCCTGAGCAGAGGCAGTCATTGGCGTAATCACTATGCCGATAATCACGCCGACACCTACGCAAGCTGCCACCAACAAGCCGCACAACACCAGCGACCATCGACCTACGTTGACACGTGTCATTAATTCACCTCACCACCAAAAACACGGATAGGACTACCAGACACAAAAGCAGATCAGCTCAAAATGAACGAGCTGACCGACATTCAGGATACACACAAAATGAGAAGAGGGTAAACGAGGAACGCGACTAACGGAATGGAGCCGCACAACCAGCACACGGGCAGAAAACCCGAGGGGGCGCTGCCCAAACAGGACACGCCCCCATGGACTGTAAAGAAAGAGAAAGGCCTAAAACGCGATAACTTCGGTAAGGTTCAAAGGCAATTGCTTCAATTGCCCATCAACATACGATGCGTTGTATGACTCAAAAATACCCTGCATCTCGGCCGGATCAGTAACGACCTCGTTGATGATATTCATGGCGGAATAATCGGCACCGCTCATCACCGGGTCCATCATCCACACGTAAACAGCGGCGCCCTGCCCACTAAAATCTGTTGCTGACCGAAATACTTTCCAGCCATTAGCCATATTTTGGTGGTTGGCCGACACTCCCTCTTGTAGCCTTTGGAGCATTGCCTCGTAGTCGCCAGTTGCCGAAGGTTTGACAAAGTGAAACACCATTGCGGTGGGTCCGTCATAGGTAACCGTCTGCTGCGCCTGGACCTGATGCGACGTAAACAGGACACCCACAACCACACCGATGGTTAGAGTCGCGACGAGCGCGCCACCCATCAAGATACGTCGGCGAATTAATGTCTGATTTAGAAACGAGCTCATCTACGTCTTCCTCCTTGAATCCTCTCACTCGTAATACTAGCAAGAGCCCGTTACTTTACCGTACCTGTGACGTTACACAAAAGTCTTCATTACCTCATTAGAAAGTAGCATCCCAGAGCGAGAAAGCCGCCAGTGGCTGGCCGTCTCAATCAGTAGACCCGCTTCTTTGTAGGGCCTCAATTGATCTCCGTACATTGCCCTAACATCAACATCGTATTTAGATTCAATGGTTTGCAGGTCAAGACCATCGACAAGCCGAAGCCCCATGAACATCTCATCCCCAAGCTGTTCTTCCTTTGACAGTTCCCGCTTCGCCTGTACGACTGTCTCATTACTTTCAAGCGCCTGTATATAAGCAGCGATTTCTGTAATATTTTTCCACCGCACTCCGGCTCGATGTGAATGTGCGCCACACCCAAAGCCTACCCAGTTACCCGTCTGCCAATACTTCAGATTGTGCCTCGATTGTTTGCCTGGCAGTGACACGTTCGAAATCTCATACTGCGTATAACCAGCCTCGTCCATACACCGAAGGGCCTCCAGATACATACTTGCCGCATCGGCATCGGGTACTACAGACCACCCACTCCGCGCCATTTCATCTCGGAGCGGTGCATTTGGATAAATCTCCAGTAAATAGAGGGACGCGTGTTCTGGTTCGAGTTTGGCCAGAGTGTCGATAGATGCGGCGCAATCGTGAAGGCTTTGTGATGGCAGCCAAAGCATCAAGTCAACACTGATATTCAGGCACCCAGCATCGCGTGCCTCTTGAAATGCCCGGCAGGCTTGTTCGGCCGTATGCATACGGCCGAGACGCTTGAGTTCTTGATCATTAAGAGATTGGACCCCGATGCTGCATCGTGTAACGCCGGCGTCAAGAACTCCGGTGACATAACTGAGGCCACAAGACTCAGGGTTCATCTCCATAGTGACCTCGACGTCACCACTCACTTTATAAACTTCCCGACAAGTAGCGACCACCCGGTCTAGCTCACTCGGATCTAAAAGTGACGGCGTCCCACCGCCAAAAAAAATAGAGTCAACCATAGACCCATCGCCGGTGCGACTAATCTCTTCACGAAGGCTAGTTAAATAGCGGTCTTTGAGTTCGTCCTCGAAAAGGCCTCGATTAAAATTGCAGTAGTTGCAAATAGAACTGCAGAACGGAATGTGTATGTACAGCCCAAGAGAATTATGTTCTTCAGGATTCACGCTCACCCATCAAACAACCGAGAATCTTAGCGACTACTTGCTTTCCCACCTGACCAACCAAGTTCAAGCTGACCTTCACGGAGGCGCGCTCTTGCCCGATTGGAGGCTCTCTTCGGAAGCCGTTTAGACGGCCTTGATTGCCAGGTCTGTAACAACGCCGCCGCTGTTGGCGGGTACTCAAAATCACGGTAGTCTGGTCCAGAATATTCCAAGAATTCACACATCTCACGCAGACGTGAATGCATGCGAAACCCAACACGCACGAGGAGAGAATCTAGCTCGTCGGCATCTGGAAGATCCTCATAATTAGAGGTGAAAATTGTGGGCCGCTTTTCGTTGTACCGCGTGTTAACAATGAGATTCATTGTCTCCTCGACCCAATCAGTCAATCTTTCAGCTCCGAGGTCGTCCAAAACAAGCAGCTCCGCACCCATAACCTGACGTAGAATGTCAGCCTCCGACGATCGCGTAACCGGGTTGTATGTACTCTTAATCGTGCTAAGAAGCGACCGCGTGTCGTAATAAACGCCACGCACACCCTTCATCGCTACTTCCCGCAACACGGAAACCGCCAGGTGCGTTTTACCAATGCCAGGTGGGCCAATAAATAGGAGACCTTTATCCACAACTGGGAAAGATCGCGCAAACGTCCGAGCCTTGTTGACCGCACGGACAAGTCGATCATTTTCATACGTAATAAAAGTCGAGAAATCGCATTTCTCGTATCGAGATGGAATCAAAGAGTGCGAAAGCATCTCACGAGCCACTTCCGACCGCCAACACTCGCAACGTTCCACGCGACGCGTCCCATCAATGTCACGCGCCAGCCAACCAGTACCGTTACAGTGAGAACAAATCATTGAGTTACCATCCGTCACAAGCATACCGCGACAGCCCACTCAACTACGAGCGTTTCCGAACGCCCTTAGGTTTTTGTTGTTTCGTAACGACACCATCCGATGAACTGGTCGGATATTTCTCAGACATCGGGCGAACAAGATCCTGCGGGCGAGATTTAACCAGGGCACTACCCAGTCGCTCCTCCCAATCTCCCAAACCGCGCTCGAGCTCTTGTTTCACATAGTTCATAAATTCGTTCACCTCGCGCTGCATTCGGTCCATCTTCTCGCGCATGTTTAAGATGATCTCTACACCCGCTAAATTAACTCCCAAGTCGCGGGTTAGCGACAGTATGGTTTCAAGTCTGACAAGGTCCTCTTCACTGTAAAGCCTCGTATTACCTTCCGTCCTAGACGGTTTCAACAGACCCTCTCGCTCATAAAGCCGTAGCGTCTGTGGGTGTAAGTTGTATCTCTCCGCCACCACACTGATCATGTATGAAGCCTTATCCGTCTGATTAGCACTCATGGTTTCTCATTCTTTAAAGAGGTCCTTACGGACATTACCCGAGTTAATCTTGCCAAATTCCCTCAACAACTCCTTCGAACGCTCGTCAGCAATCGGAGGTAAGACGACATTAACTGAAACTATAAGATCGCCTCGTTCTCCGGTGCGTGGTGAAGCTACACCATACGATTTAAGGTAGAACCGCTGTCCAGACTGCGTGCCAGCGGGAATGAGCAGACTCGCCACGCCATTAAACGTTGGCACTTTAATTTCAGCACCAAGAGCAGCCTCATAAATTGCAATGGGAAGATCGAGGCGCAAGTTATCGCCGTCTCTTGTGAAAAACCGATGTTTCCCGACATTCGTAGTTATGTATAGGTCGCCAGGTTCCCCACCAAAACGTCCAGCATTCCCCTTCGACTCAATGCGAAGACGAGCCCCATCTTTTACGCCTGCCGGCACCTGTATCGTAATGTCTTCGTCGAGCGAACCAATCCCGCTCTCATGACATGTCAAACAAGGCTGGTCCTGCCGCTGACCAGTACCTCCGCAAAACTGACAGGATTTCGAAAATACCATGTGTCCCCGTCGCCATCTTGTAGTTCCGACTCCCATGCAATAACCACACCGGCTCTCAAGCGCCTTTCTTCGGCCACTGCCACCGCAAGACTCACAGGCAGCGAGTCTGTTTATCCGAAGTTTCCGCTCAACACCGGAAATGGCTTCTTCAAAAGTGAGACGAACCTCCCCAAACAAATCACTTCCGCGCTGCCGCTGTTCCGCGGACGCACCACGACGATTTGCCGCGTGCGTAAACACGTCAGAAAACAGTTCGACAAATGTGGCGGAACCTGCTGAACCGCCAGACCCAGACGAAAAATCAAAACCTTGAAACTCGACTGACGAAGGATTTGGGCTTGCACTGCGCAGTCCGTCTCGGTCGTACCGATGCCTTCGGTCCGGGTCCATCAACGTCTCATAGGCTTCGCTTACCAAACGAAAAAACGCCTCCGCTTCGTCGTCTCCTGGATTGATATCCGGATGATAACGACGAGCCAGGCGCTGGTATGCACGCTTGACCTCAGTAGCGGTAGCCGCCCGCTCGATTCCAAGAATTACGTAAAAATCCAACTGATTCACTGGCGAACTCCACTAACCTGTCGTGAAACCGCTATTACTTTTTGTCCTCTTCGACAACTTCCGCGTCAATAACCTCCCCGTCACTCCCGGATGCGCTTTGAGCTTCGGCGTCCCCTGCATCTTGACCTCCGGGATCCTGAGCTTCCTGTGCAGACTGAGCGTAGATAGCCTCGGCTGCTTTTTGCTGGGCTGCTGTTAATGACTCTAGAGCTGATACCAGCGCAGCGACATCATCACCCTCACTCGCCTTCTTAGTGTCACTAACCGCCTGTTCAAGCAGTTGTTTATCCGCCTCGGTCAATTTGTCGCCCGTGTCCTCAATCATCCGCTCAGCCGCATAAACAGCCTGGTCGGCCTTATTCCTAGTTTCAACCTCTTCTTTACGTACCTTGTCCTCGTCCGCGTGGGACTCAGCATCTTGCCTCATCTTGTCAACCTCGTCCTTGTCTAAACTGCTCGAGGCCGTAATCGTAATCTTCTGTTCTTTGCCGGTACCAAGGTCCTTAGCGGAGACATTGACAATGCCGTTGGCGTCTATATCGAAGGTTACCTCTATTTGCGGCACACCTCTCGGCGCAGGAGGAATCTCCGCCAAGTGGAATTTTCCGAGCGGTCGATTGTCCTTCGCCATAGAACGCTCACCCTGTAAAACGTGGACCTCGACGCTCGTTTGGCTGTCAGCCGCAGTTGAAAATATCTCACTCTTTTTGGTCGGAATCGTCGTATTCCTCGGAATCAGAGTGGTCATCACTCCACCAAGTGTTTCTATCCCAAGCGATAACGGTGTGACGTCAAGTAAAAGCAGGTCCTTAACCTCCCCGGCAAGAACACCTGCTTGAACACCAGCACCAATCGCTACCACCTCATCGGGATTAACCCCACGATGCGGCTCCCTACCGAACAAGCCTTTTACAATCTCCTGCACCTTCGGCACCCGAGTCGAACCGCCCACAAGCACAACTTCATCTATGCCCGACGCGGCAATTCCTGCATCAGACAGGGCCTGTTTCACAGGTCCAACAGTCTTCTGCAGCAAATCGTCAACAATTTGTTCGAACTTCGCGCGTGTCAATTTTTTCTGGAGATGCTTAGGGCCTGACTGATCCGCTGTAATAAACGGTAAATTTATCTCGGTTTCCATTACGGTCGACAACTCCATCTTCGCTTTTTCAGCCGCTTCCCTAAGACGTTGGAGTGCCATCCTGTCCTTACTCAGGTCAATACCTTCATCCGCTCTAAACTCTTCAACGATCCAGTCAATAATCCTATGGTCCAAGTTGTCTCCACCGAGATGGGTATCACCATTCGTTGATTTAACCTCAACAACTCCTTCTCCAACCTCAAGAATAGAAATGTCAAACGTCCCACCACCAAAGTCGTAAACCGCAATCGTTTCATCTTTCTTTTTGTCTAAGCCGTAAGCGAGGGCAGCGGCCGTAGGCTCATTAACGATGCGCAGCACCTCCAGCCCCGCGATCTGCCCCGCGTCCTTCGTTGCCTGGCGTTGTGCATCGTTAAAATACGCCGGAACAGTGATAACCGCTTTCGTCACCGATTGTCCGAGGTACTCCTCGGCCGATTGTTTCAATTTCTGCAAGACCATCGCCGAAAGCTCTGGCGGGGACATCTCCTTACCTCCAGCTTTGACGCGAGCATCCCCGTTCTTCGAACGAAAAACCTCGTATGGAATCATCGTCATTTCCTCGTTCACCTCATCAAAACGACGACCCATAAAACGTTTAATGGAGAAAATCGTATTTTCTGGATTGGTAACGGCCTGTCTTTTTGCTACTTGACCAACCAGTCTCTCATCCGATTTCGCAAAAGCGACGACTGATGGAGTAAGACGATTGCCTTCAGGATTTGTCACCACCGTTGGCTCTCCGCCTTCCATAACGGCGACAACAGAATTAGTCGTTCCAAGGTCAATACCGATTATCTTGCTCATAATTAAAAGTTCCTAGTCTGAAATCATTCTCGAACACCACTAACTAAAACAAATATTCCTAATACATCAAACATTATAAAATATGAGTATGTCATTGTCAAGTAAGTTATCATTCGGTCCTGTCATCGAGCCAGCTCACCATAGTAAAATGGCGCAGTCGGGATGAGTCCAACATCAGCCAAGCCCCTTAGAAAGGCTCTTGTTTTTAGCCTGTTCGCGTTGACCTCTCTTCTGGGGGTTGTGAGTGGCGTGCTTTTTGCCTATTCGCCTGACCTTCCAGAAATCGAGAGCCTCGATGATTACGTACCAGACACCATCACGCGTATCTATGACAGGACTGGGGAAACCATTGGCGAGTTTGCAACGCAGCGTCGCGTAATCATCGATTACGACGATATTCCTGATGTATTACGGCAAGCCATCATTGCCGCAGAAGACGGTTCGTTCTTCGAACATAACGGCTTCAGCATACCAGCGATAATCAGGACAATCGTCCGAGACGTGGCAGCAGGAGAACTCGCTGCGGGTGCAAGCACACTAACAATGCAACTCGCACGCAATATTGAACTCGGCGGGGAGCGCCTTGGCCTCGAAAAGACCTGGCAACGTAAATTACGAGAAATGTACTACACGTTTCACTTGGAAAAGCGGTACACGAAAAGAGAGATTTTCACACTTTACTGCAACGAAATGTGGCTTGGAACAAGCTCCTATGCCGCGAACGGCGTCGAGGCAGCATCTCGTTTGTACTTTGGAAAGTCTGTGAGAGATCTAAACCTGTCAGAAGCCGCATTAATCGCTGGCATCCATCAAAACCCCTCCCGCCAAAGTCCTTTGGTCAACATGGAACTAGCAATCCGTAGACGAAATTATGCACTTGGAAGAATGGCGGAAGAGGGTTACATCACCGTAGCCATGGCCGATCTCGAAAAAGCAAAACCAATCCAACTTGCGGAACGCCATGAACGAACAAATACCATCGCTCCGTATTACTTGGAAGAAGTTCGTCAACATTTGGAACGTGAGTACGGTGCCGAGCGTCTGTACCAAGACGGTCTTGTCGTACGCTCAACGCTTGATTCCAACCTCCAACGTGCAGCCAATAGAGCCGTCTCCAAAGGACTACGCACTCTAGACAAACGGCATGGATTTCGTGGTGTGAAGGGTAACGTCTTTAGCGACGGCAACACGGCGGCCAACACCCTAGATGGATTTAGCCATTCTCGGTGGCAATACCCGCTCGAAGAAGGGGATATGGTTCCCGCACTCGTGACGGGAACGACGGGTACACTTATTCAAACACGCGTCGGTGATCACGCCATAGATATTTCGGAAGAAGGTTTTCGGTGGACTCGTCACACTTCCCCGAACCAAATTGCTGTTGCCGGAGACTTGGTTGACGTAACACTCACAGAATTACCTACTGACGACATCGGACGTGGCAAAGGAATCCTCGAACAAGAACCCGAATTTGAAGCGTCTCTTGTGGCCATCGAGAACCGAACGGGCCACGTTCTGGCCATGGTCGGCGGCTATAACTACGAACGAAGCAAGTTTAACCGGGCGACACAATCACTTAGACAGATGGGTTCACTTTTCAAAGGCGTACTGTACGCGGCCGCCATTGACCAAGGCTACACCACCACCTCCCTCTTGCGCGACGAACCCGTGAGCTTCGACGTAGGTCCAAACCAAGCACTCTACAGACCGACGAACTATGACAATGCGTATGAAGGACCAGTAACACTTCGGTGGGCGTTGGAAGATTCAAGGAACGTTCCGGCTGTTTGGTTGATGAATGAAATCGGACCACAAACTGTTATTGATTTTGCGAGACGTGTCGGATTTCAATCACCCATCCCTCCATATCTTTCGGTCGCACTCGGTTCAGCAGAAGCCACACTAATGGAGGTCACCAGCGCCTACTCGGTCTTTCCAAACCACGGGAACCGCATGGTCCCATTTCTGATCCAACAAGTGGCTGATCGTGATGGAAACACACTGGAAGAACACAGACCACAATCACAAGACGCTCTGCGTGCAGACACGGCGTACATCATGGTTAGCCTGATGCGTGGTGTCGTGCAACGTGGTACCGCGCAACGTGCCCGCCGAGAACTCAACTGGCCTCTTGCCGGAAAAACCGGAACCATGGACGAATACACCGATGCATGGTTTGTAGGTTTTGATCCCAACGTTACCGTTGGAGTTTGGGTTGGCTACGACGAAAAAAAGACAATGGGAGACAACGAACAAGGTGCCCGCGTCGCGCTCCCTATCTGGATTGACTTCATGAAGGCCTATACCGACAGCCAGACCACTCCTACTAGCTTTGTCCCTCCTGAAAATATCGTCTTCACGTCCGTCGTTCCTAAGACTGGTGAACCTACGGCTCCCGAAACAAGAGGCAGCATACAAGAAGTGTTCATTTCTGGGACTGAACCTGGAACACCATTTAGCGGACGCTAAAAAACTACGGCTACGCCGTACCTTCAAACGAATCCACGGCACTCAAGGTACCCGCCGCTTTCCGCATAAGATACGCTTTTATAAAAACGTCAATGTCACCGTCCAACACACGGTCAACATTTCCCTCGTCTATCTTCGTCCGGTGATCCTTAACCAACCGATACGGGTGCAGCACATAGCTTCTGATCTGGCTGCCAAAAGCAATATTTTTCTTCTCGCCTCCGATTTGCTCAAGTCGGTCCTGCTGCTCTTGGCGTTTCAAGTCGTAAAGTCTCGACCGAAGAACTTTCATCGCAGCATCACGATTTCGATGCTGCGATCGCTCGTTCTGACAAGATACGACAATCCCAGTTGGTAGGTGCGTAATACGCACAGCCGAGTCGGTTACGTTTACATGTTGCCCACCAGCCCCACTCGAACGATAAGTATCTACCCGAAGTTCTTTTTCTTCGATCTCTACATCGACGTCATCTGGAAGCTCAGGCCACACAAAAAGAGATGCAAACGAAGTATGTCTCCGTGCAGCTTGGTCAAACGGAGAGATACGCACAAGTCGGTGGACTCCAGCCTCTGGAAGCAACAGACCGTACGCGTAGTCACCATCAATTGTCAGCGTGGCGCTTTTTAACCCGGCCTCGTCTCCAGGCTGAACCTCAATCAGTTCAGACTTGAAATTTCGACGTTCAGCCCAGCGAAGATACATTCGCAGGAGAATTTCTGCCCAATCCTGGGATTCCGTTCCGCCTGCACCAGGATGGATCGAGACGATCGCATTGCGATGATCATGTTCCCCTCCAAGCATCTTCTTGATCTCGCCACTTTCAACCTCTGCCGCCAAATCATCGAGACCCACCGCCAATTCAGTATCAACGGCCTCTCCCTGATTTGCCCAATCAATAAGGACCCCCAAGTCTTCACAGCGAGTTCGAAGAGATTCGGCCAGGTCAAGATCTTCCTGCAATCTTCGACGACGTTGTAGAACTTGCTGAGCTCGAACCTGATCGTCCCAGAAACCTGGCTCAGCAGCTTTCCGCTCAATCTCTACTATCCGGTCTGCTAACGCAACTGGGTCAAAGATAACCTCGAAGATCAGAAGAGCGCGTAGCTAAATCCTGATAGCGGCGAATCTGCTCATCCAGTGTTACTGCCAACAGTTTTCCTCCTTGCGGAACAATTCTTGCGCTCACTTATAGTTACGTCGCGTTGCGCCAAGTGTTAAGAAAGTGACGAACGCCAGCAAATATGCTGTCAAATCGCCTAAATGTCCATAAGGGGTCAATCGATGCAATAACCTAACATTTTCATAGACAACAGCCTGCTCGAATAACCGCGATCGTGCCAACACGCGCCCATACGGATCCACGACAGCACTTATGCCCGTATTCGCAGCCCTAACAAGGTATCGACCTTGCTCAATCGCACGCATTCTAGCCTGTTGGAAATGCTGATACGGCGCAGCCGAACGCCCGTACCACGCATCATTTGTCAGGGTCGTAATTAAACTAGCGCCACTGAGCACCAACTCACGGACCAAACTCGGGTAAATAATCTCGTAACAAATGGCCGCGCTTATTCCATGATCGTCCAATCGGAGAATTTGAGGACCAGCACCAGGCGAAAAATCCGCAACCGTCTCAACTAAAGGCGATATAAAAAACAATGCCTCCCTAAAAGGAACGTACTCTCCAAATGGCACCAAGTGTTGTTTTCGGTAAACACCGGCCGTCTCTCCCGCCTGGTCAAGCATATAGGCCGAATTATAGTACTGAGACTGTTCTTCAATTTCATCCACCTCAATTTCTGTCGTGCCGATCAATAAATGGCCATCAAGACGTGCCGCTAGGCTTTGGATGCGCTCTCCACGTGGGTCGGTAGCAAACGGAAACGGTGTCGCCGCTTCTGGCCAAATGATCAGCTGAGCACCGAATTCAGAAGCAGCCTCGCTCTGTCTGACATAAGTACTCAGAATTTCCTCGCTCTTGAGAGGATTCCACTTATCGTCCTGAGCCACATTGCCTTGCAGGGCCGCAACTCGTAGCTCTACGCCTTCCGTTACCAGCTTCGCCTGTTGGACACGCCAAGCACCTGCAACGATGGTCCCTCCCACGACAAGCGTAACCACAGCGACCGGCAATCGGCTTCTTCGGAATCCTGCCGTCAACACATACGCAGTAACTGCACTTGTCGATACGACAAGTGCAGATACTCCAAGAACACCGACAACACTTGCGGCTTGTGCAACCGCCAAAAAGGGAACTTGACTATAGCCAAGAAGTGCCCATGGAAAGCCCGTAAACAGATACATCCTGCCGAGTTCAGTTGTAACCCATACAGCGGGAGCTAGCAACAGGCCTAACGCACCAACACGACCAACAATAACTGACAACATGACAGCAAAAAGGCATGGAAATAGCGCAAGGTACAAAACGAATGCCGCGTACACAAGCCAAGAGATGGCAACGGGAAGACCACCGTACTCGACCATCACGGTCGGAATCCAATAAATCGTGCCTAGAAAATGGATCGTCCCAACCAACAACCCAAGCCATGCCGCTTGCCACGTTGAAACGCTCGCAATGACAAAAATTAATGGCGCCAAAGCAAGCCAAGCAACACCAGGATGTCCGTAGTTAGGAAAACTGAGTACCAGTAACACCCCTGAGAGAGAAGCTAATAAGAACGGAACCACTAGCGCGTGATCCAGGGTTTGAATTCTTCTTCATACTCGAGCCTGTTTTTAACACTCTCGGCTTCACTACGTTCTACGTATTGACCTACACGGACCCGAAAAAACTGAACTGGAAGTTCCGCAGATGGTTCAGCAACAAACGCCGGGTATCCTTTGTCCACGAGTTGCTTCCGGACCCGCTCCGCAGCATCTCTGTCACGTAAAGCAGCCACCTGAACCGTATACCGCCCAGAGTCACTGACTTCAGATGCTACCGATTCAAGACCCAGAACCTCGGAGCGCGATTCCAACTCAGAGCCCGACTCCAGCAAATCAGTCGTAAAACTTTCAGCCTCCTCAGGTGGGTTGATATCTGCCTCGTCTAACTCCTGTCGATCAAGGCCCTCAGAAAGCCCTACCTCCTCGAGGCGTTCGCCGTAACTGAGATCGTCCCCCGCCAAAGCTGCAGCAGACGGATTAGGGCTTCGTAGATCAATAGCAGGGCGCCCGTCGTATGGACTTAGTCCAGCAGCATCTCTCGTGGGGCTGGATTGATCCGAGAGCACAGAACTAAGTGGCAACCCTTGACCAACAAGCACACCGCATAGAAAGACCACCACCGCAACAACGGCGCACGACATAAACAGGAACACTGCCTGTTTTGGCGTAGGCGCGAACTCGTTCAATCTATCGGACGGCACTAGGACTCGTCACGCCCTTTAGTCAGCATGGAAATTAGATCTATTGGTAACGGAAACACAATAGTCGAATTTTTTTCACCAGCAATCTCAGTGAGCGTCTGCAGATATCTCAACACCGGCGCGAGCGGCTGTGTACTCATGGTTTCAGCAGCCTGCGTCAACCGTTCCGACGCAATTGACTCACCCTCTGCGTGGATGATCTTAGCACGCTTCGCTCGCTCAGCCTCCGCCTGCGCAGCCATCGCCCGCTGCATGTCGACTGGAAGATCTACATGTTTTACTTCCACCGACGACACTTTTACTCCCCAGGGGTCGGTATGCGTATCTAGGATCTCCTGTAACTCCTGGTTAAGACGTTCACGTTCCGACAACAAGCCATCCAACTCCACTTGTCCGAGCACGCTACGTAAAGTCGTCTGCGCCAACTGAGACGTCGCGTAGTGAAAATTCTCGACCTCAACAATAGCCCGTTTCGGATCCATTACACGGAAATAAACAACAGCATTGACCTTAACAGATACATTGTCTTTAGTAATCACATCCTGCGGCGGAACATCCATGACAATGGTTCTCAAACTGACGCGGACCATTCGATCGATAGGCGGAAACACTAAAATTACGCCTGGCCCCTTCGGTCTCTGGTAAAGCTTTCCGAGACGAAAAATAACAGCCCGCTCGTATTCATTCAAAATCTTGATCGCGTTAGCAAAGTACAGCGCGACAAGTGCAATAAAAATAAGTTCAGGTCCAATGTTCATAACTACTCCTCTTCGCCTAACGATTCCACCTTGCGCGACACTGTAAGCATCATTCCATCAATAGCAACCACACGTACCGTATCACCCTTCCGAATGTCCTCGTCAGACTTTGCCATCCACGTCTCACCGTGAGTCGTCACTCGACCGGACCCACCACCGGGAATCGCACTTGAAGCAACTCCTTCTTTATCGATCATTCCATTTATTCCGGTCACCGGTTGCGCTCTCTGAGCGCTAATACCAAGCCGAGCCAAACCCAAAGTAATCAGAGCTAAAGCCCCCATCGACGAGAGGATAAATGGCCACCCTAATTGCAATTCTGGAACAGGAGAATCCACCAGCATGACTGAGCCAAAAACCATACTTACTATCCCGCCAGTAGCCAGTAATCCGTAGGTCGGCGTAAACATTTCTATAACGAGTAAAAGTAAACCGAACGCAATCAGCAAAAGCCCCACATAATTGATAGGAAGAATTTGAAATGCGAAGAATGCCAGCAACAAACAAAGTCCGCCGGCAATACCAGGAACAGCGGCACCAGGATTCCACAGTTCAATGGTAAGGCCTAAACTGCCAAGGCTGAAAAGTAACACCGCTATCTGTGGGTGCGCTATTGCACTCAAGATTCTCTGTCGCCATGTCATTTCAATATCTACAACTTCTGCAGCGCTAGTCCTAACGACATCGAACTCACCACCCCAACGCCGAACACTCAGTCCATCCACCTGATTTAGCAGGTCGTCGAGATCGGTCGCAATTAAGTCGATCAACGGAGGTTCGGCATCGAAGGCCTCTTGCTCTGTGAAGGATCTGCTGTCCATGACAGCTTCCTCAGCTAACTCGACGTTCCTTTGGCGTTGGCTCGCAATCGAACGGGCATAGGCAGCCACGTCAGAAGCCGCTTTCTTGGCCGCAGTTTCATCCATTGCCTGACCGGTCCCAGAAACTGGATGAGCGGCTCCAATGTGGGTACCAGGAGCCATCGCAGAAATATCAGCCGCAATCGTGATCAAAAACCCCGCAGAAGCTGCACGGGTACCACTCGGTCCAACATACACCACTACCGGAGTCCTTGATTCAATAATGCGTGAATTGATTTCTCGCGTGGAGTCGACGAGTCCACCAGGTGTCTTCAACACCAAGACCAACAGGTTCGCCTCATCGCGATCAGCGCGGTCAATAGTCTGCCCGATATATTCAGCCGAAGCTGGATGGATAAGGGCATCGACCTCAGCAACGTAGACAAGGTGACGAGCAGAGCGAACCGTTTGAGCCGTCCCGACAGCTAGGGACGCGACAAACGTTAGCGCCCAAGCTAACAGAATTCCAGTTGCCCAACGGCGTGCATGTATGCCCGACATAGTAGTCGAAATACCTAACGACTCTACCGTAGCGGAGCCCCCTCATTGTGTCAACGGGTACAAATCAAGGAACGATGCTAGCTGAAAACTAATTTGGTATTGTTACAGTCACGTATGTCGACGGCGGCCATCCTTGCTGGCGGGCGGGCACGCCGATTAGGCGGGCGACCAAAGGCACTACTTCCACTCGGTAAGCATCGGATCATAGACCGTCAAATCAATGCGTTGCGTCCGGTTGTTGACGAGATTGTTATCATAGCGAACGAGTCAGAAATATACGCCAAGTGCGGCATTCCCGTTTGCAACGATATACTCCCCGGTCATGGACCGCTAAGCGGATTGCATACAGCTCTGGTGGTCTCCAATTCTATGCAAGTGCTAGTCCTCGGAGGGGACATGCCATTTGTAACCACGGATTTTTTGAAGTGCCTATTAGATCAGGGACGTAATGTGGAGCTCGGGATACCACGTAGCGCCGGAGGATACCAACCGCTCTGCGCGTCGTACCAGCGCGTTTGCGTGGAGGTTGTCGAACAGCAAATAAACTCCGGAACGCGTCAGATGACCGAGCTCATCCGCCATACTGACACTCAAACTTTGTCCAGTAATAATCTTGCTCAGTTTGATCCCTACGGCACATTGTTCTTCAACATAAACACTCCCGCAGACTATGCCCGCGCACTTGGACTCGCGGCCTATTATGATTCGTAGCGGACTATGATTTTACCAATTCACGATCTGATAAAAACTCGACTAAGCTCCGTTCTTGGAGAGTTGTATCAACTTCCGTCTTCATCGATACCGGACATAACGATTCAATATCCACCGAATCGAACTTTGGGCGATTTAGCCATCACCGTTGCTTTTGAGTTGGCTCGCACCCTTCGGAAGGCACCACGCGTTATTGCCGATGAAATTATTTCGGCTTTGGGAGAAATACATGGCGTCGACCACTTAGAAGCGACTCCAAATGGTTACATTAATGTTTTTCTCAACCGTGGCTCCTACATACGTAACGTTCTCAATCATTCTCCAGATCAACACTTCGCAAAAGGACAAAAAGCGATTGTTGAACATACAGCAATTAATCCAAACAAAGCGGCACATATAGGTCATCTACGCAATGCCGCCCTCGGTGACACATTAGTTCGCGTACTACGTTTCAGAGGCACTCCTGTTGAGGTGCAGAACTACATCGACGACACTGGCGTTCAGGTTGCAGATGTTGTCGTGGGTTTTGAGCAACTTAGGAATGCTTCATACGAACAGATCAAAAAGCTCTCAGAACAACCTCTTTTTGACCATCACTGCTGGGACCTATACGCACAAGTAACTGAGTGGTACGAAGCCGACAAAACTCGTCTCGAACACCGCACCAAGGCATTACACGATCTCGAAAATGGAACCGAACCAACGTCTCAACTCGGGCAGCTGATCGCTGACAGCATCGTACGCTGTCACCTATTGACAATGGAACGATTGAATATCGACTACGACCTTCTCAGCTGGGAAGGTGACATTCTAAGACTCGAGTTCTGGACAATCGCATTTGAGATCCTAAAGAAATCGCAAGCCATCTATCTAGAAACGAATGGACCACAGACCGGTTGCTGGGTTATGCCCATTGACGCGTCAAACACGGACGCGAATCAAGATGCGACTGAAAACAGCTCTCTCGATGAGACAAATGATGGCGGACCTAAATCTAGAACGAAGGTCGTCGTACGGTCTAATGGCACCGTAACTTACGTTGGCAAGGATATCGCCTATCAGTTCTGGAAATTCGGAATTCTTCAACGGGACTTTCACTATCGACCTTACGAGACAAGGCCAACAGGTGACGTAACCTGGACCACAACTACCGCTCTTGCAGATTCAACTAACAGCACGGCCCCCGACTTTGGACAAGCGGCGTCAGTCTACAACGTTATTGACACGCGACAGTCATACTTACAGCAACTGCTCAAACAGGCCTTGAAAGCCGCCGGCTATCCAGAACAAGCAGGACAGTCAGTACACGTATCCTACGAGATGGTAGCTCTTTCGCATGCTACAGCTCAGGCTCTCGGACACGTCAATGTTAAAGATTCGACGAAACCGTTTGTTGAAGTGTCGGGACGGAAAGGTCTCGGCGTCAAGGCCGATGATTTACTTGACCGATTAAAGGCAGCCGCACTTCAAGAAGTGATTCAGAGACACGAAGACCTGACCGTGGAAAGCGAAGAGGCAAATGCAATTGCGACAGCAATTTCAATCGCCGCCGTCCGTTATTTCATGATCAAATACTCGCGCGGAAAGCTCATCGCATTTGATATCGAAGAAGCACTTAGCTTCGACGGTGAGAGCGGTCCGTACGTACAGTACTCAGTCGTTCGGGCCACAAACATTCTAAAAAAACTTAAAACACAACATGAGTGCGGCGAGACAGAAATCGTCACTGCCGTGTTGTCGCTATCTGATGCTTCATTAGGTGATCCAGACGGTACAACACTGTGGGCTCTTGTGCTGGAGGCAAGCCGACTTGATGAGATAGCCGACCAGGCAATTCGAACGCTTGAGTTGTCCGTTCTCGCGAAATACTCGTTTAATCTGGCACAAATGTTCAATACCTTCTATCACCAGTGTCCGGTGTTAAAAGAAACCAACCGGGACGTTCGGTTGTGGAGAGCGGCAGCGGTCTTTTACTGCCGACAGCAATTAGTTCGTACTCTCGATCTTATGGGGTGTGAGGTGCCACCACGAATGTGACTAGTATGAAACTAGTGGCAACCTAAAGTAACCAACTAACAGCCGGTCCGTTGCTATTCGCACCGTATCATCGAAAACGTCTTGAGACATACGCGAACGAAACGGTTTAACGGATTCAGTTGCTTCGGCCTGCAAGCGTTTTAATAGCTTGTCATCGGCGATGGAACGCGCACAATCTATAAACCGTGCGTCTAATTCAGTCAGCTGCTCTAGTACTGCCGTTCGAGACGAACCACGTAACCGGTCAGCGCCAACACGAATACCGGAAACTACCGACGCCGTCTCTTCCACGCAACGGGAGAGATCACTGTCAGCAACTGAACCACTGCATTCAAACGTCCAAGTTTCGAGACGGCCACCCACCTCTTCTAAATGTGAGGAAAGCGAGCGCTTTCTGGCCACTGCCTGAATGGCTGAAGCGGTGTCATCCTTAATCTTTGACTCATCCAACTGTACGGGTGAAATTTTCCCGATACCAACTGCCCGCTTCCATTCATCGAATAAAACAACTACTTCCTGCTCACAATATTCAACGCGGACGGGCTTACGTTTTGTCCCAAT
Source organism: uncultured Vicinamibacteraceae bacterium (assembly GCA_964507425.1). Lineage (GTDB taxonomy): Bacteria > Acidobacteriota > Vicinamibacteria > Vicinamibacterales > UBA8438 > DTWD01. The sequence goes on along the minus strand of CAZDQD010000118.1, from coordinate 49,134 downwards.
CGCGTAGTAACGCGTGTAGGTCCTGTCAATAGCACGCTCAACAACTGATATCGGAATCCCGCCATCTGCCCACCCACGTACAAGGTCAAATGTTGGACCGACTATCCGAATAAGGTGGCCATCGTTCTTTTGGCACATATACGACTCGACCCGCCGGCAATATTGGCCGACAGTCATTGGTTTTTCTCCCAAACCAAACGGAGGCCATGCAACGTCAAGTCCGGACAGACCTCATCAATCGCATCCGTCTCCCCCGCAATAAGCCGCGCTAACCCTCCGGTGGCTACACAGAGCGGCTTCTTTGATTCAGAACATTCTTCCGCCAGACGAACAATGATGCCTTCGACCATCGCAAGATAACCAAAAAACAAACCTGATTGCATCGATTCAATAGTTGTCTTTCCGATTATCGACGAAGGTTTTTCTACGACCACGCGTGGCAACCGCGCAGCTCGTTCAAATAACGCATCCGCAGAAATTTCAATGCCTGGGCAAATAACGCCGCCCTGATACTCTCCTCGTTTTGAAATCACATCAAACGTCGTGGCAGTACCAAAATCAACAACAACCATTGGACTAACACGCGAGCCAAACAAATCTAAAGCTCCAACGGCATTCACGAGACGGTCTGCGCCCACTTCACCCGGAGACTTACAGAGCACTGGCATCCCAACTTTGGTCTCGTCCACGACAACCACAGATCTATTAAAAGCATGAGACACCATCTCTGACATTGTGTTCGTTAATTCAGGTACAACCGACGACATAATGACGCCATCAACCATCTTCTGTTCAATCTTCCGCTCAGCCAATAGTCGACTAACGAGCACCCACAGTTCATCGGCCGTTCGAGTTGGCACAGTGGACAAGCGCCACGACACGTCCAATCTGTCGTCAGTGAAAATACCGAAAACGAGATTCGTATTACCTACGTCAATTGCGAGAAGCTTCATCGTTTCATCACAATTTCCAAGACAGCTCGCCCCCTACAACACGTTCAGCGCCTTCCTCCGACAATACTAATAGCGCCCCTGTCTCATCAATTCCATTAGTAGTCCCACTCTTCCTAATCCCCATCTCTTCCCATGACACAAGCGCACCGTGGCTACTCGGAGAGAGTTCTTTCCACCGCTCCGTTACACTCGACGACCCCACCCGTTGAAGCCGATCTAACCATTCGTCGAGACGAACCCGAATATCAGCACACAAAGGTCCTCGTTCAGTTTTGGTATCGGAAAGCTCATCAAGTGACGCCGAAATTCCCTCTAGCTCTACGGGGAGTGAACTTGAATGCACATTGACCCCAATGCCAACAACAACTCCAGCACCAGACTCCGCCGGCAATGCCTCCACGAGAACGCCGGCGACCTTCCGCACCCGCAACCCATCAGATTGTTTTGACCCACTGCGAACGATCACATCATTAGGCCATTTCAACTCAGCATCTACACCCGTCAGCGCATGAATAGACTCGATAACTGACACACCAGCAAGTAGTGTGACCATGGGTGACGACACATGCCTGAAAATAATAGACATGTAAACCCCTACTCCTGCTGGTGAATACCAGCCATGACCACGCCTACCGCGTCCAGCAGTCTGTCGGTCAGCGAGAACCACCGTTCCGGTTTCAACATTCGTACCAGCGAGGGCAACCGCCACATCATTTGTCGAGGAAACAACCGGTTCGTATTCAAACCTATACCCGCACAATTCCGGCCTTGCAGACACGGCTTCAGCAAAATCATCTGGCAGCAACTGCGTCATGGAGACGCCACCATATTGAAGCTCATATCAATCGCTGCTGCCGAATGCGTGAACGCGCCCACCGAAATGTACGTAGGTCGGAGCGACGCGACCGCATCAATATTTCCAAGTACCACACCGCCTGATATCTCTGTTTTTGCGAGATCTCGACAGCGAGAAATCGCCTCTTGCATCCCCTCTAGAGAAAAATTATCTATTAGTACGACGTCGGCTTTTGCTGCTAAAGCTTCATTTAATTCCTGCAACGAACCAACCTCAACTTCAATCGGAAGACTAAGGTTACGTTTCCGCAAACGCGCGACAGCCTCACCAATCGAACCGGCAAGACGAACATGATTATCCTTAACCAATATGCCATCATCGAGAGCGAACCTATGATTCACGACACCGCCAACACGCGCGGCATATTTCTCCAGCAGGCGTAACATCGGCGTGGTTTTTCGCGTATCGAGAAGAACCGACCGCCCAGATACCACCTCAACAAAACGTCTAGCCTCTGTCGCAATTCCAGATAACCGCTGTAAAAAGTTAAGCGCCGTCCGCTCCGCCGTGAGTAATGCACCGGCTTTCCCATCAACCACTAGTAGCAAATCATCTACAAAACACGAGTCGCCGTCACACTTAATTGGGTCAACGGTGACCTTCGCGTCTAACTGCCGAAACACCTCAACGGCAACATCGAGACCAGCCACAACGCAGTCTTCTCGTGTTCGCAGTTCGCCACGGCCGCGCTGTCCAGGTGTCACAGTACCGTCCGTCGTGATGTCACCGGTCCGAACATCCTCGGCTAAAGCCCTACTGACGAGATCACGATAGCATTCAAGACCGAGTAGCACAGGCGGCTCAACCTTCAACTTGCCAGCTCCGCAATAATTAGCTCAAGTTTCTCCTGACGCTTGCCAACATCACGCTCCATCTCGCGGGTCTCACGAACAACATCTGGGTCCGCCTTCTTAATAAATGACTCGTTTGACAAGCGCGCAATTAGCCCTTTCCGTTGCTTGACCAACTTCTCCAGCTCACGCGTGACACGTTCCCTTTCCTTATCCCTATCAACGATTCCCTGCAATGGGACATGGACCTCAAATTCACGGATTACTCGACGCACAGTCTCTGGGTTTCTAGGCACCTGATCTGCAAATTCAAGTACCGACAAACCACACAGGGTTACGACATGCACCCTATGAGTTCTTAATGTCGCAACTATGTCGTCGCTAGCCCCCTGTATTACCGCCGTGATTCGATTTGACGGCGGCACACCCCATTCTGAACGGACAGTTCTTACAACAGTGACGACATCTTGCAACAACTGCATCGTGGCTACAGCGTCATCATTTTGCCAATGTGGCACAGCCGTTGGATAGGCAGACCGCGTAATGGTCCGGCTTTCATCCCCAAACGAAAGGCGGTCATCTTCGCACGGAGGCAGAACCTGCCAAATCTCCTCTGTAACGAATGGGATAAACGGATGAAGCATCCGCAAGGTTCGATCATGAACTTCCAATAACACTGCGAGAGCAGGCACGCGCTCCTCGTCCGATCCTTGGAGCGCTGGCTTAACTAACTCGATATACCAATCTGCATACTCATGCCAGAAAAAGTGGTACAACCGATCAGCCGCGACGTCAAATCGATAACTGCTTAAGGCGCTGTCAACCTCAACCGCAAGTGCACTCGTTCGATGCAGTATCCATTTATGAATCAGATCCAACTCATCAGAAGGTGGAACGTCCGGTCGGACCTTCATATTCTCATTAAGATTCATTAAGACAAAGCGTGATGCATTCCAAATCTTATTGATGAACTGACGATACGCTCGCAACCGTCCTTCAGAAAGTGAAATGTCCATTCCTGGAGAGGCCAACGCAGCAAGGGTGAATCTGAAAGCATCTGCCCCAATCTCACCCATAAGTTCCAAAGGATCGACCACATTGCCCTTCGACTTACTCATCTTTTGGCCGTGCGCATCTCGTACGAGCGACGTGATATAAACAGCACGAAACGGCACATCCTGCCTAAACCAAATGCCGAGCATCATCATTCGCGCAACCCAGAAAAAGATAATGTCATGAGCGGTAATCAGCAGACTCGTTGGGTAGTAACGACGAAGGTCCTCGGTATCATCGGGCCAACCCAGTGTGCTAAACGGCCAGAGACCAGAACTGAACCAAGTGTCAAGGACGTCCGTTTCCTGACGTAAAGCTGAACCGCACTCACATACATCAGGCTCCGTCTCGGCCACATAAACAGCCTCACATTGATCGCAATACCATGCTGGAATCCGATGTCCCCACCACAACTGGCGGGAAATACACCAATCGTGAATGTTATTCATCCACTCGTTGTAAATTTTGGTCCAATTGTCAGGTGAAAACGTCGTTTCACCGTCTTGAACCGCTTGAACAGCGCGCTCTGCTAACGGTTTGATACGAACGAACCACTGTTTCGACAATAAGGGCTCGACCACGGTTCCACACCGTTCACAATGTCCAACCGAATGTTCGTGCTCTTCTGTCTTCTCCAAAATCTCGTCACCGTCCAGAGACGCGACTATTAACTCCCGAGCTGCAAAACGATCTTGACCAGCATAGGAACCGGCATTACTCGACATCCGACCATCTTCGTCAATAACGGATATCTGTGCCAGGCCATGCCGCTGGCCCATGTCAAAATCATTGGGATCATGCGCCGGGGTAACCTTCACCGCACCCGTTCCAAATTCTGGATCGACAAACTCGTCAGCGATTACGGCGAGTTCCCGATTAACAATTGGAAGCAACAATTTCTTCCCAATAAGGTTTCGGTAACGTGGATCCTCAGGATGTACAGCAACCGCAGTATCACCGAGCATCGTCTCAGGACGCGTGGTGGCGACCACGACGCCACTCCCTCCATTAACTCCTTGGTAGCGAACAAAATACAACGTGCCACGGGCTGATTTATGTACAACTTCCAAATCAGATAGTGCTGTGCGACATCGTGGACACCAACTAACAAGATATGTGCCGCGGTAAACCAAACCATCTTCGTACAGCTTCACGAATACTCGCCTGACAGCACGTGACAGATTTTCGTCAAGGGTAAAGCGTTCACGCGACCAATCAACCGACGATCCAAGCTGCCGCATCTGACTTGTAATCGTGTCGTGACTTTTTTCAACCCAGGTCCAAATCCGAGCCTCAAAATCCTCCCGGCCAAGATCATGGCGAGTCTTGCCTTCCGCCGCTAGTTGCTTTTCAACAACATTTTGTGTGGCGATCCCGGCGTGATCTGTTCCTGGAAGCCAAAGCACATCAAAGCCTTGCATGCGCTTCCAACGGGCAACAACATCCGGAAGGGTTTGATTCAGTGCATGCCCAATATGGAGCCAGCCGGTTACGTTAGGGGGCGGCAACACCATGCTGAACGCTGGCCTATCTGAATCCGGGACGGCACGAAAAGCGCCGATCTTCTCCCAATAGGCATACCACTTCGGGTCGACGGTCACGTGATCAAACACTTTAGTTAGTTCGCGCATATCTTGAGATCGTATCAGGAGGAAGAAAGCAACACGGTCCTAAAGCGGCCGCACCTACACGAAGGATTAAGTGACGTCGTTACTAAAACGCCGTATCCTGTCACGAACGAGACGCTCTGCAACTTTCGACACTATATCCGCGGTAGTTTCACGTACGACCGAATCTGTCATCTGGCCAACAACCTGGTCTACAACGGCCTTGAACATTTCCTCATTCACGGCTACGCGTGACATAGAACCTTGCTCCACGGACAAAAATCTAAAGAACGCCTTTGTAAGTAGCCCTTTCGTTTGCCATCTCTGTGATTCCGATTCGGACAACACAGCCACATGATGGTTCATCTCAGACTCAGGGCAACTAACGGTTTCCAGGCCTTCCTTTCTATCTGATATCGAAACATCAACAGGTTCTTTCCGTAAAATCGGGTCCGTCGATGGTGAAATTGGAGAGGCACGAGAAACCTCCGTTAAAGAAGGATCCCTTGTTGCCTGAGCTCGAACGCCAAGCAATTCTTTCACCGCTCGGACAACCTGCTTGGGCTCAAGCGGCTTCATCAGCACACCACTGCAACCCACTTCGCTGGCCCTCAACTCATCCAGCGGTTCAAAAGCTCCCGTAAGTAACACAACAGGCACGTTCGTCAGTTCCGGATCGGACCTGAGATACGAAGCAACTTCATATCCATCCTTACCAGGCATGCTCACATCCGCCAAAACAATATCTGGCATTTCACGCTTCACAGAATCGATTGCCTGGTCACCATCACCAACAGCTATAACGTCAATAGATTCGTCGGCAAAAGTAAGTTGAATGACGCGCTGCACTGTAGAACTGTCATCCGCAAGTAGCAGCTTGTAAGACATAACCCTCGGAGAGTATCCGCCACCTTCTAGCCAGTCAAGATGGCATGGAGCCGACTACAAAGCCTTCCGTTCAGACCGCACGTTGTCCCTAATGAAATCAACGATAACCTGCATCGATGTGCCAGGCTGGAAAATTCCTTTAATCCCGATCTTCTCCAACCCCGGAACATCAGCATCAGGAATAATCCCTCCGATAACCACGAGCACATCACCGAGTCCATTTTCGGCAAGTAAATTCATAATACGAGGACAAATGTGGTTGTGCGCGCCGGATAGAATGGATATACCAATGACATCCGCATCTTCCTGCAAGGCCGATCCGACAATCTGTTCCGGACTCTGCCGAAGACCGGTGTACACAACTTCCATACCAGCATCGCGAAGTGATCGAGCAATCACCTTAGCACCGCGGTCATGCCCGTCTAGACCTGGCTTGGCGATAACGACCCGTACTTTACGCATACTTCACAGCCATCACTATTAATTGTGTCACACGAACGGAGTTTCCTCATATTCGCCCCACACATCGCGCATAGCATCGCAGATCTCACCGAGAGTAGCGTCCGCGCGGACTGCCTCTAGCAGAAACGGCATGAGATTATCTTTTCCCTCGGCAGCTCTCCGCAGTTCGTCTAAGGACAAAGACACCTGACGATTGTTACGGATAGATCTTAGCCGCCGGATACGGTTGCATTGTTCGTCAGCGATACCTTCGTCTATGTATAACGTCGGTACAGTCTGTTTCGATTCATCTACATACCGGTTGACACCGATTACAGAGCATGCGCCTGACTCTACTGCCTGCTGGGAACCGTACGCGCTCTGAGCAATTTCACGCTGCGGATAACCCTGTTCTATTGCCGGAATCATGCCTCCCATCTCGTCAATCTGGTTGAAATATTCCACCGCACCGGTTTCAAGGTCTCGAGTTAGCGCTTCCAAATAATAGGAACCACCGAGCGGATCCTTAACATTCACGACCTCACTTTCGTGAGCGATTATTTGCTGTGTTCTTAACGCTATGAGAGCCGCCTCCTTCGTAGGCAGTGATAATGCTTCGTCGAGTCCATTCGTGTGCAATGAATTGGCACCCCCAAGAACAGCAGCTAGCGCCTGAAGGGCCGTTCGAACGACATTGTTGTAGGGCTGCTGCGCGGTGAGAGAAACGCCAGCCGTTTGGGCGTGGAATCTAAGCTTTAGCGACCGAGGATCCGTACAACCGAACCGATTTTTCATAACAGTCGCCCAAAGCTTCCGCGCCGCCCGATATTTTGCGATCTCCTCAAAAAAGTCGTTGTGCGCGTTAAAAAAGAAAGACATCCTCGGAACAAACTGCTCGGGACGCAAACCAGACCGCATCCCAAACTCAACGTACTCGATGCCATTGCGAAGGGTGAAAGCGAGTTCTTGAAGCGCAGTCGATCCAGCCTCTCTAATGTGATACCCACTCACTGAAATAGTGTTCCATCGCGGAACGTAGTCCGAGCAAAACGAAAACACATCTGTAACCAGACGCATTGACGGCTTCGGAGGATAGATGTACTCCTTCTGTGCAATATATTCCTTGAGTATGTCGTTTTGCAGCGTACCGGAAAGATCTTTCCAACTAACTCCGTTTTCCTCGGCTACAACTAAATACATCGCGAAAATAACTGCTGCTGGCGAGTTAATCGTCATCGACGTCGTAATCTCGCCGAGAGGAATACCAACGAATAGGCCGCGCATATCATCCAGACACGCGCCACTCACACCACACTTTCCCACCTCGCCAGCGGACATCTCATCGTCAGGATCACGACCCATGAGTGTCGGAAGATCAAAAGCAACGCTAAGCCCTGTTCCACCAGCACTTAATAATTCTTTATACCGACAGTTCGTTTCTTCTGGCGTCCCAAAACCAGAAAATTGTCGCATCGTCCAGAGTTTTCCAATGTAACCGGTCTCGTGAATGCCTCTGGTAAATGGAAATTCACCTGGATCGCCCAAGTGCTCACTATAGTTAAGCCCTTCCAGATCCTCCGCAACGTATAGCGATTTAATCGGACGACCAGACGCGGACTCCGATAGCTCCGTTGTGGGCGGAGTTTTCTTTTGAGAAAAGGACATACGGCGTGTTAGCTCCCCAACCGAAATGCGACAAGCTCCGTTGCTTCACTTTCCGAAGTCTCAGCTTTGAGTTCCACTATGTATTCGGCTGGCGCAAGAAAAGACGGCATCAATTCCACCTGGTAGGCACTCCCATCATCAACCCGACGAACCTCTAGCGGAAACATTAGGTCTCCGCTACGGTTAAGTAAGTTCACCTCAAGTTCGGGAATCGCCTGTCCAGGTGCGTACGCATGAAACCTAAGCATAAGTAGGTCAGTTCGTCGGAAAATCCTTGAAGCGGTGGGTTGCACATTCCAATCGTCAACCACCTCTCGATATTCCATCGCATTTCGCGCACGAACAAACACAGGTGTACTAAAGATTACTTCTGGAGCGGTGAAATCAGGAATGACAAATTCAGCCAAATCCCTGTCGAGTACTTCACCACCGTCACCCTCGATGGCAAGACTCAGTTGCATATTTCCAGGGTCCACTTCAAACTCAACGAAAGAGAGAGACGACCGGTCTCCGTCGAGAGCACTTGCAGAAGCAACACCACGACCGGCTCGCCGCTGTTCGGGAACGCGTCCTCGAAAATAGGCCGAACCGTTGTCCCCCATTGCCGTTAAAAGAACTCGCGAGGCTGACTCACGCCTTCCTCGCTCCTGAACAGGTTCCCAGACAAAAGTAACGTTTGTCTTTCCATTTTCTCCCCGCGTGGTACCAACCAAAGTTCGTATCAGACGCCCACGCCTCGGCTCAGCTAGTGCATCGAGTGCTAAATCAACTGCCCGTGGTGGTTCATTCACACGGGTCCGAAGAGAACGCTCCACGTCGCGTTCAGTTACGGCCCAGTAGCCTGGCCGAGCACGCACACGCACACCTTCACGCTTCACACGTACATCAATCTCATGAAACTCACCATCAGTTGCCTCAAGACTCGATGTATAGCCCAGAAGGTAATAGGAACTGGAATCGCTCAGCATTTGCTCGAGTCCAGGTCGGAGATCGTTCTGATTCACAATCGCACGACCGTCAGTTTCTTCTGCCAACATTCGAAGAGTGTCTTGCGTTCGTCGAAGTTCCCTCCGATTTGTATCAATGCTGACAGTGGGCTGGTCAACATCAAACTCAAAAACCGCCAGCCCTCTAGGGTCGACAGTGTAAAGCGAGGTATTAAAACGATTGGCTGTCTGAAACAACCGTTGCAAGTCTTGCATCATGGCGGCTTCACTAAAAAAAGACCGGGAAGTCTCATATCCGCTGTCGCCAGCCTCAGGATCGAACCTCGCAGGGTTAACGCTAGGGTCAACTGGCATGTCGGCGCTCTCACTCCTGAGCTGCGGCGGAACGTAATAGGTATAACCTTCACTTACGACCACGACAGATTTCCGTCCCTCCCTCAGTCCACCCAGACGAACCATGAGGCCTCGCAGGGCAGACAACGAAACATCATTTCGAATTCGTTCAACAGTCTCCGTCGGGTACTGGTTGTACATAGCCTCATAATTATTGCGGACTTCATAGTTGTACTTAATCCCTCTAAATTGACTAACTGCATTGATGACCGCCTGATGGTTGCGCGTTAACCGAACGTCGTCCAAAGGCATAAGCGGATACATCACCCCTACCAGATCAGTCGGGAGCAAATCATTTTCAAGAAAGTCAACGATCATCCTTCTCGCACGTATGCCATTTCCCTCTCGCACGTGATAGTCGTCAAGAAAAATCACAAAAAGCCTGACATCCGCCTGAGAAGCGGCCAGCTCTTGATCTGCTCTTGTTATTCCTATCGGAATCACCGGGTCGTCACCGAGCTCAGGTAACAGGTCGACCTCGATGAGCTCAAACGAATCAACCTCTTGAGCGACGCCGTCCTCGTACACCTCAAAGTCATCAATCGCAAGATCTAAAACGGGATTTCCGTTTTCATCCCGCGCAATAACATCAACTCGAATATAGTTAATCCCGCTTCTGAAGATCGGTGCCTGCTGACCCGACGTTCCCGCTGCCTCGGCCTCCTGCTCCGCCAAAGCTGGCTCCTGCGGTGGTGGCTGCTCTGCCACACCCACGGCTACCACCAATAGCAAACAGAACGAAAGGAACAATAAGCGCTTCATAATAAAAACCTCGGTCACGCACGCCCAGCTGACATGATAGCATCGAGTTGAGGCATCGTATCGCCCCTCTACGTTCAGCTGGCATACCGCCCGTCGGTCGACCAATGAAACGCCGCCATGAGTAGCACCAAGGAACACCAGACACCGTTGACCCATTTAACCGACGAAGAAGAACTTCTGCGTCTCAACATACGAAAATTTGCGCAGTCAGATTTAGCTCCCTTGGTAAAATCGATGGACGAAAAAGCTGAGATCCCATCGTCGCTTATCCGGCAATTATTCCAGCTTGGCATTATGGGCATTGAAATTCCTGAACGACTGGGTGGTGCCGAAGGTCATTTTTTTCTTTCCATACTCAGCGTTGAGGAACTATCAAAAGTCGATCCTTCGATCGGCGTCTTAGTTGATGTTCAAAATACGCTCGTCATTAATGCCTTTCTACGTTGGGGCACGACAGAACTACAGCAACGTTTCCTGCCACAGCTTGCCGCACAATCCATTGGCGCCTACGCATTGTCTGAATCTGACTCAGGTAGCGACGCTTTTTCGCTATCAACCCGCGCTGTGCCGGACGGCAATCATTTTGTTCTCAATGGCAAAAAGATGTGGATCACAAATGCGAAGGAAGCAGACCTCTTCATCATTTTTGCAAACGCGAATCCAGACGCGGGTCATCGCGGGATTACGGCATTCATCCTCGAACGAAATACTCCCGGATTCAGCATAGGAAAGAAGGAGGACAAACTCGGAATACGAGCAAGTAGTACATGTGAGCTTACCCTCGACGATTGCCGCGTACCAGCTTCCAACATCCTCGGCAATTTAGGCGAAGGGTACAAGGTTGCCATACAAACTCTTAATGAAGGACGAATCGGCATTGCCGCACAGATGGTCGGAGTCGCCCAAGGGGCACTCGACCATGCCTTGTCGTACGTTCAACAGCGCACACAATTCGGGCGACCTGTTGCCAGCTTCCAGGGCGTCCAGTTTCAGTTGGCGCAGGCTACAACTGACCTAGAAGCAGCCCGTCTCCTTACATACAACGCAGCAAGACTCCGGGATGCCGGTGCGCCATTCTTAACTGAAGGCGCGATGGCCAAACTCTTCTCTTCGCAGGTCGCTGAACGCGTGACATCGCTAGCTGTTCAATTATTCGGTGGTCTCGGTTACACAAAGGATTACCCCGTCGAAAAATTATTCAGAGATGCAAAGATCGGTCAGATTTACGAAGGCACCTCCAACATGCAGCTTCAGACAATTGCCAAGCAAATTCTTACTGACTCAGCAGGCTAAGAAACATGAACTGTCGTTGTTACGACTACCACACATATTAACGATCGACTTCAACGAGTCGTTCAAACACAGGCTTCAGTCTATTTAAGCTTGTGGCCAGGTCCTCCGGCACGACGCGAGTATCGGCTACGACAGACATAAAGTTAGTATCGCCCTCCCAACGCGGGACAAGATGTACATGCAGATGGTCAATCACACCGGCGCCGGCCGGTCGGCCAACATTTATTCCGACGTTAATCCCGTGCGCATGATAGACCTCGGTAAGTGTCATCTCCGCCAAACGAGTCATACGGATCAGTTCTTGTAGTTCGTCTGGTGTCGCATCTTCCATCCTACCAACATGACGTCTGAGTACAACCATGACGTGCCCGTTGCTATACGGATATTTATTAAGAACAACAAAAACATGGTCGCCAAGGTGCAAAATGTAGTCGGAAGGTGTTTTCGGATCAAGAGCCTGACAAAAAACACATGGCTGCCCCTCGTCCGTCGAGCGCGTCACGTATTCGAATCTCCACGGCGCCCACAAACGCTTCATAGGCTGCCGGCTCCAGTCGTGTCTAATACAAAGGAACTACTGAGTAATACCACGAGCAGGCAAAGAACCAACGTCCGATTCCGGCGACACAACATTTTCAATTGAAGCGCTAGGACCCGTCTCGTTGGAAACGACAACCTTCCTGTCGAAATCAGGCTCCCGGTTTATCAATTCCTTCAAATCTTTGCCCGGCTTAAAATAAGGAACCCTTTTTGAAGGGACGTCGACGCGGTCGCCAGTCTTGGGGTTACGACCTTTCCTCGGCTCTCGCTGTCTCAATCTAAAACTTCCAAATCCTCGCAGCTCTATTTTTTCACCTCGCTGCAACGCAGCAATTATGCTTCGAAAAACGGTATCGACGATGACCTCTGAGTGTTTCTTAGTCAGATCAGAAACGCGCGAGACCTCCTCAATAAGAGCTGCCTTTGTCATGCTAAGTCCTGCCACGACTCCCCCTTACAACAACTCGTAGTGATTCTACTCGTCAGACGACGTCTGCTGTTTAAAATGATCTCCGAGGGTCACTTCCGGCGAATCACTAGTAGAATAACTTTGCCAGTCCGTCTCAAAATCTTCGTTGCTAAGCGCACGAATACTTAGCCCAATCTTTCTATCTTCCGGGCTCAATTTAATAATTCGCATCTTAACTGTCTCGTCCACCTTCGGAGCCGCATCCTCAGAGCTCTGGTCCTCGAATTCAGAGACATGAATCAAACCTTCAATGCCCTCAGCTAGCTCCACAAAGGCGCCGAAATTGGTAATCCGGACGATCTTGCCCTCCGTCACATCACCAACCTTAGTGTTGGCAAAGAAATCGTCCCAGACATCTGTAGCTAATTGTTTAAGACCAAGCGACAGCCGTTGATTTTCAGGTTCAATGTTTAACACCATCGCTTCAACTTCGTCGCCTTTTTGCAGTAACTCAGACGGATGTTTTAATCGCTTGCTCCAAGACATATCGGAAATATGTATCAAGCCGTCGATTCCTTCTTCGACCTCAACAAACGCACCAAATTCAGTAAGATTTCTAACGGCGCCCTTGATTTTTGTCCCAACCGGATACTTTTCGCTAAGTTCCTGCCATGGATTGCTTTCAATCTGTTTGAGACCAAGTGAGATCCTGCGGGTCTCCGTATCGACTCCCAAAACCATTGAGTCAACCGAGTCACCCACATTCATTATTTTCGATGGATGTTTAACTCGCTTACTCCACGACATTTCTGAAACATGGATCAGCCCCTCAACACCAGGTTCAAGCTCAACGAAGGCTCCATAATCCGTAACGCTGACGACCTTGCCAGACAAACGCTGCCCAACAGGATACCGGTCAGCAGCCGCTTCCCAAGGATCTGCATGCAGCTGTTTATAACCGAGCGAAACTCGCTCACTAGCTGCATCGTATTTCAGAACTACCACATCAACCTCGTCATTCACTTTGAACAACTCGGATGGGTGTTGCGCACGTCCCCACGTCATGTCAGTAACGTGCAGCAAACCATCGATGCCCCCTAGATCGATAAACGCACCGTAGTCCGTGATGTTCTTGACTACGCCCTGCATCACCTGCCCCTCAGAAAGATTTGCGAGCGTATCTTTCTTCTTCTCAGCATTTTCCTCTTCAATGAGAACCTTCCGCGACAACACGATGTTGCCACGCTTCTTATTCACCTTGATAACCCGCATACGAAGTTCCTGCCCTCGTAACGAATCAAGATTCCGAACAGGACGAACGTCTATCTGAGAACCCGGGAGAAAAGCCCGAACACCAATATCAACAGCAAGGCCACCTTTAATTCGCTCTATTACACGTCCGATTACGACCTTCTGATCGTTATAGGCTTTTTCGACTTCGTCCCAGATTTTCATTTTCTCGGCCTTCTCGCGCGAGAGCACGATATGGCCTTCCCGGTCCTCAGTCCGCTCTAGCAGTACGTCTACGAGGTCTCCTGGTACGATGGGCGCTTCCCCATTTTCATCATAAAACTCAGAAAGCGAAATAATTCCCTCAGACTTATAGCCGACGTCAACAATGACTTCAGAATCGGAAACTTGTAACACTGTTCCCTTTATGACTTCGCCCTCAGCGATATTCTTAAAGCTCCCGGCATACATTTCCTGAAGACGCGCGTACTCTTCCGGGTCCATGTGATCGTCATCGAACCCCATTTCCCCCAAACCGTTCGGGGCAGCCTCTGGCACGTCAGCTTCCTCCGTCGATACTGCGCCGACCTCTACCTTGGCACCCTCATCCTGTGTCATTCTTCGCACTTCCTCCTGGAGCTATCGTATTCTTGCCATCGTCTTTAGAAGGCAGTCGAACCGAGGATTGCCGATATAAGACGACAACTCGACCACCCTAAGATTTTCGGTAAGTAGAAGACTATATGATGCTTATCTGAGTGTCGTCAACTTGCCAGCGGCTAGACTTGGTGCTCGCCAATACCAACGACAAGTCTTAAAAAAGCTCTTTTGTCAGATAAACAAAACGGTGGTACGTGGGCAAAGAGGAGTCTCTCAGCAAAAAGGAGAAACCTCGGGTTTGGGCATGGGCCCAAACTTACCGCATTGAGAAATACTTTTCTCCAAATCTCATAAAATCTACGTCATTAGCGTCTTCCGAACTATTTTGACGACCCTTGATACCACACGGTCGATTGGCAGCCCCGTCGTATCAACAAACACCGCATCTGGCGCTCTTTTCAGGGGCGATGTCAAACGGGTCAAGTCCTGTTGATCTCTCGCTCGAAGAGCACTCTCCACATCTCCCACGCCAACGTTTCTTGAAAACTTGTGCGCTGGATCCTTCGCACGCCTAGCTGCACGCTCCTCCGGTGACGCGTCAAGATAGATTTTTACGGCCGCGTCTGGAAAAACAGTCGTCCCAATATCTCTTCCCTCCATCACAACAAGCCCTTCTGCCGCCAGTTGCCGTTGGTAGTCAACAAGGATAGAGCGAACACCCGGAATACGAGCCACAGATGCAGCAGCTACGTCAATCTCTGACGTTCGAATCTGATTCGTTACATCGCTACCGTCCACTACTATTTTTCCGCCATCCAAGGTGACCTGCGCGCCAGCTGCAATCGCCACAATCTTCGCCTCATCGCTAAGTTCGCACCCTTCTCGCATAACCTTCCACGCAACAGCTCGGTACATTGCTCCCGTATCTACGTGCCGGCAACTAAGCGCTTCCGCTAATGCCCGCGCAACAGTACCCTTGCCAGCACCAGACGGCCCATCGATAGCAATAACGTATGAGTTGCTCATCTCGTATTGTTGCGATCCCGCACTCCGCCATCGGGCTGAAGTGTCGCTGCTCGACGTAACGCCTCAAGTTCCTCACGCACGAGGTTCCGTGCCGCACCCAGCTTAAGACCTCTTAATCGGAGCGGCCCAAGTGCTGTGCGTCGCAACCTGACAACCGGGTGACCGATTGTCTCAAACATTTGACGGACCTGACGGTTCCTACCTTCGCGAAGCACCATCTGAACACGAGCATAGTTGCCTTGACGCAATCTCCTACCCGACAACAAACGAACGTCCGCATTTAAAGTTCGTCTCCCTTTAATGTTGACACCACGCGCAAGTCGACGAAGTTGTAGCGATGTCGGAATGCCCAGTACCGTAGCCTCGTAAACTCTTGGAACGCCATGCTTAGGATGCGTCAAGCGTGCCGCAAGCTCTCCGTCGTTAGTCAACAACAATAGCCCCTCAGAGTCATAGTCGAGACGCCCAACCGGATAAATGTAGTCACGGACTCTGGGAACTAGGTCCATTACGGTACGCCGGTGCTGAGGATCCACTCTGGTCGTAACGTAACCACGTGGTTTATGGACGATCACATACCGACGCTGACGAGCGATGCCTACACGCCGGCCATCAACACGGATGTCATCGACCACCGGATCCGCACACGTACCAAGTCGACGCGCTGGTTGCCCATTAACTGTCACCCGGCCGTCAGCAATCAACCGCTCCGACGCGCGACGCGAGGCAATCCCGGCCACGGATAGAATTTTTTGTAACCGGACACCATCGGTACGATTAGCTTTTCCGTCTGACATCGATCTCCTGGAACACTGGCATCCCTACGCCTAATGCACTTTGTCCGGCGCGCCACTAGAAGAGACCTTCGTCTCCACGTTGCTATCAAACGGAAGTATTTCCTCAGTCGTGTATGCCCCATCGAGTGGTACTGGAACATCCATACCGAGGGCCTCTGCCATGTCTTCAACCTTTGGCAGATCAGAGAGGTCTTTCAAGCCAAAACGATCAAGAAATTCACGTGTCGTGGCATACAGAAATGGGCGTCCCACAACGGCCTTCCGCCCTACAACCTTGATCAAGCGTCTTTCAACCAACGTTCCAAGCACACCAGAGGTGTTCACACCGCGTATTTCCGTAATCTCCGGCCCCGTAACAGGTTGCCGATAGGCGACAACCGCCAACGTCTCCAGCGCCTGCACTGAAAGTCGTTGTTTCGAATGCTCATGAAAAAGACGTCGTACCCACTCGTGCAGTTCGGGCTTAGTCACGATCTGATACCCACCAGCAACTTCCACAAGCTGGAGGCCACCTGCCCGCTCCTTCCACAACTGACAAAGATCTCTCAAGGCCTCCTCAATGTGCTCTTCCGGTTCACCATCAAGTATTTTTACCAACATCTTAAAAGTAACTGGGTCTGGAGAAGCAAAAACCAATGATTCAATAATCGCCCTAAGATCGCCGAGTTCATCTGATTCAGCCACGGCCAACTACCTCTTCTCACCACTAGTGTTGTGCGGGAGCTCATTAGCACTCCGGTCAGCTAAGGAACGTCGCTCGGTCGACGAATCAGAACGTACATAGACCCGTATGGGACCACATGCACCTTGCTGAAAGACGCGAATTAGCTTTAAACGGATCATCTCAAGAACGGCAAGAAAGGTGGTGATTAGCTCCCGCCTTGACGATGCGTCAGTAAAAAGCTCATCAAATCCGCACGCCTCTACAGTCTCCAAACGTGTAAGTAACTGTTCAATCCTTGTTTCTATTGATACGGTTTCCTCAGGCAAACTTATGGACGGTCTGTCACGTGTTCGTGAGAGAACCGCCTGAAACGCCTGAAGCAAACTAAAAAGATCAACCTCTAGTTCCCGTTCAAACGGCTGCTCTGCGATATCTCCCACTCGTCCATCTGGTCGCGTCCACTGCGCACTCCTAACCGTTTCGCGCTCATGCAGAAGCTCGGCAGCAGCCTTAAACCGCTGGTGGTCTACGAGACGACGAACAAGTTCATCGCGCGGATCGATGTCCTCCTCCGAACTAGCCTCAGCCTCTAGCCTTGGCACAAGAGTCCGGGATTTGATTTGAATCAATGTCGCAGCCATTACGAGAAATTCTCCTGCAACATCAAGATTAAGTTCTTGCATTACCTCAAGATATTCCAAGTACTGCTGCGTGATAGTTAGAATCGGTATGTCGTAGATGTCGACCTGATTCTTTTTTATCAGGTGTATCAACAAGTCAAGAGGGCCTTCAAAATTTCCGACTTTAACGGGGTAATCCGGCAAAAGCGAATCAAAATTTTCTGGTATTTCTATGCGGCTCTCGCCGGCCGTTTCAACATTTCCGTCGACAGACGAATCGTCTGGTCTCTTCGCACTCATGCGTATCTAACCCCTACCGCCTCGCGTACCCGCACCATTGTCTCTTGGGCACACATTCTAGCCTTCGCCGATCCGTCTAGGAGAATCTCTCGAATACGCTTAGAATCGCCAACTAACTCCGCACGGCGCTCTCGTATAGGCTCAAGACGATGGTTGATGGCCTTTGCCAGCGCCTCCTTAACCTCCACGTCACCGACGGTGCCGGCACGATACCGCTCCTTAAACTCATCAACTTGAGACGTATCAGAATTGAAAATATCGTGGTAAATAAACACCGGGTTGCCTTCGACTGTGCCAGGAATGTCAGCACGCACACGTTTGGGATCTGTGTACATTCTCATCACTTTCTTCCGAACAGTCTCGTCATCGTCAGCCAAGTCGATCGTATTGCCGTAACTCTTTGACATCTTTCGGTTATCTAAACCCGGCAGACGCGGCATGCTAGTTAACAATGGTTGCGGTTCCGGAAACAATTCCCCAAAAAATTGATGGAACCGACGTATAACCTCTCGTGTTAATTCAAGATGAGGCACCTGATCATCGCCGACGGGAACGTAATCAGCTCCGTAAATTGCGACATCGGCACCCTGTAATAAGGGATAGCCGAGAAATCCAATCGATGACAAGTCGCGTTCCGCTAACTGCTCTATTTGCTCTTTATAGGTAGGTACTCTTTCAAGCCACGGTATTGGAACCACCATTTGCAAGAGAAGGTACAGTTCCGCATGTTCCGGTACTAGGGACTGCACAAACAAGGTCGTCTGATCAGGGTCAATGCCGGCAGCAATCCAATCGGCAACGTTGTCGTAGGCATAGCCCTCCAATTGTGAGGTGTCAGCATATTCACTCGTCAATGCATGCCAATCAGCAACAAAATACATACAGTCATATTTCGCCTGAAGCTCGACCCATTTGCCAAGCGCCCCGACAAGATGGCCGAGGTGTAACTGGCCCGTCGGCCGCATACCGGACACTACACGTCGCTTCATCCTAATCACATCCTCTTACGATAAACAGGGTAGAACAACACAACTCTTACGGTTACCGCAACATAACCACGAGCACACAAACCACGATTTCCTGCATCTATCGAGCGTGACCGAAAACGGTTCGCGCGACACCCGCAACAACTAAGGGTGCTTAACCTAACAGCGAGACGAGTACGGCAGCAACGACAAACGGCCATTCCCTATCCCAAGCCAAACAGCAACAGAATACGGCAGTAATTAACGAGCTAGCAAGTAGACGATCGCGCCACTAAATAACTAGCTCTGAACAGCAAGCTTTGTGAAATGCGCAATAACTGCATCTGATATTTTCGGTCCAACAACTGGCAGGAGTTCTTCTCGTGACGCACGCCGGATATTGGTTACACTTCCAAAGTGTTCCAATAGAACACGTTTCCTCCTCGATCCGATGCCAGGAATCAGATCAAGCTCTGACCGAAAATCTCGTTTCGAGCGCGTCCGCCTGTGAAACGTAACCGCAAACCGGTGAGCTTCATCTCGTGCTCGTTGGATGATGTGGAGCGCCGGACTGTCAGCGGAGAGTCGTATTGGCTCCGAAGAACCACGAACAAATAGTTCTTCTTTCTTTTTCGCAATCCCAATAGCAACAAGATTAGATAATCCCAATTGGGCGAAGGCCTGATATGCCATGGTTAACTGTCCACGTCCGCCGTCAACTACAACAAGGTCAGGGAATGGTCCCCCTTCCTCGAGAAGCCTTCGATAACGCCGTAATACCACTTCCTCCATTGAATCAAAATCATTAGTAACTTCGACACCAACTCGATCAGCCGGCTGTTCTCCTTGCTCCTCCACAATCGAGACAGCCACAGGACGATGGCCGTTTTCCTCGTTTTTCCTCAACTGCGAAGCGTGACCTTTCCTCTCTAAACCACGAACACGAAACTTTCGATACTCGCTTCGCTGCATGCGACCGTCAATGCAGACAACCATAGAACCGACGGTATCTCGCCCTTGTATCGTTGAAATATCGAAGCACTCTATCCGATGCGGAAAACTCGGCAAATGCAACCGATGGCGTAATACTTCAAGGCCCTCACGCGATACACAAGTATCTTCGCTATACCGAGACGTATACGCAAGCATCGCGTTTCGAGACGCAAGCTCAAGAAGTCCTCGCTTGTCGCCGCGCTTAGGCCGAGAAATTCGCACGCGCCGTCCAGCTCGCCCCGCCAACCAGCGTTCCAATACATCACTATCGGCAGAGTCAATATCGACCGGAATATGGATATTCGGTGGTATATCTCTTGCTAGATAAAATTGTTGCACAGCCATCTGTATAAAAGTCGCGTCACTACACCCCATCCCACCGATATCGTCAGCTGCAAGCTCGACACGTTCAACCACCTTGCCTCGACGAACTTGGAAAACCTGAATGACTACGCCGTCTCGTCCGGCGCTCATACCGAAAGCGTCATGATCTCCGAGTTGAGTAGTCATCATCTTTTGCTGCTTCAACCGCAACGCCTCGACTGTGCGGATTAAATCCCGATAATGAGCCGCGCGCTCATACTGTTCCTCAGTAGACGCCAACCGCATCTGGTGGCGCAACTGCACAATCACTTCGTCGGTTCTTCCTTCAAGAAACAGTTTTGCCTGACTAACTGCATCGTCATATTGCTCGCTGCTACAAATCTCTGACACACATGGTGCCACACAGCGATTGATGTCGTACTCAAGACACGGCCGATCGCGACGACCCGTAATGACTTCATTACAAGAGCGAAGTCCAAACAATCTATGAACCAATAACATCGTCTTACGCGCCAAGGTTGACGGTAAAAATGGGCCCGCATAAACATTTCCATCCCGTACCACTTGCCGATCGACAAGAACTCTCGGAAACGCCTCACTTGTCGTCAGCTTTAAATATGGATAGTTCTTATCATCCCGCAGCAGTATGTTGTAGCGTGGTGCTCGCTGTTTGATAAGATTGCTCTCGAGAGCCAAGGCCTCTACAACCGAGTCTGTAACAATAATTTCAAGACGGACGATTTCATCGAGCAATTTGTTCGTCTTCGCATTATCACCGTAGGCGCTGAGGTAGCTACGTACGCGGTCTCTGAGTATTCGTGCTTTACCGACATAGATCGTATCGCCAGCAGTGTTGAAGTACAGGTAGACTCCTGGCTGCTCTGGCAAACGGCCGATCTGATCCCGTAGATCTCGGATTGGCATTAGCTTTAAGGATAAATGACATTTACAGGCGCCGTCGGCTCAGTGTGCATGTTTCCTCTCCGGGCAATTATTGGGGTGTGCGTCTCGCTGCGTATCCACCCGAACATGCTCACACTCACCGGTGTAATCATCAACGCCTGGGCCGGCTGGGAGTTAGCCTTCGGCCAGTTTTGGACAGCTGGTTTCATTATGTTACTAGCGAATATTTTTGACTTTATCGATGGCAAGGTGGCAGACGAACTTCAACTAAGTTCGAAGTTTGGTGGATTTTGGGATTCCGTCATGGATCGGTTCTCTGATCTATTCCTGCTTATCGGACTAATCTACCTGTACGCAACCCTCAACAGGCCAGACTACGTCTTAATAACGGCCCTAACCCTCACCTTCTCTATTATGACGAGTTACACGCGTGCTCGAGCAGAGTCAGAAATTCAGCAGTGCAAAGTCGGTTTCATGGAACGTCCCGAACGAATTGTGCTCTTCATGATTGGAGCATTCACAAATCGGATGGCCGGCGTACTCTGGGTAATTCTCGTACTTTCAATCCTGACAGTGCTCGATCGTATCTACTTAACTTGGCGAGAATTGCAGGCGGATGCGAAAGACCGCAGCGCAACAGCCCCTGGCGTCTCTTTACTTCCGTTGCGTGTTGTATGGCACGCCCTCTTCTGGACTTTCGATCGTGCCACCTGGCAATACGACTTGATGGTGATCGCGATATTATCTTTTGTCTGGCTGACGCCGCCAGTCTGGATCGGCGATCCCGTCGCCAGCGGGTACGGTCTCCTTGGAATGCTTCTGAGCGTTCTCAACTAGCAAGTAGCGAATCTGCCCACTGCAGCCGAACTCAAGCGCGAGACTGATACTCACCAGTCTCTGTATTCACTCTGATTTTGTCGCCATCAGCAACAAAAGGCGGCACCTGCACTACTAACCCAGTTTCAAGCGTCGCTGGTTTGAGCTGTGCACTAGCCGTGGCTCCCTTAATTGCCGGGGCCGTCTCCGTCACTACCAACTCAACAGTAAGGGGAAGCTCAATACCGACTGGTTCGTCCTCAATTAGCTGCACCGTAATTAGAGAATCCGGCAACAAATAGTTTACGGAATTCCCTAAAGTCTCACTCGTAAGCCTCACCTGCTCATAACTTGCAGTATCCATAAAATGATAGCCATCACCATCGGCATACAGATACTGCATCTCGTGCGATTCCAACATTGCCCGCTCAACAAAATCGCCCGAGGCAAATTTATGATCCAGCAGCGTACCCGAACGGACATTGCGCATTTTTGCCTGTACAAATCCGCGGCCCTTGCCTGGAGTCACATGATTAATGTCAAGAACCCGATGAGGTATCGCGTTCATTTTGACCAACATACCTTTGCGAAGACGCGTAGCTTGGACAGGTTCCATAATGATCAGCTGGGGATGGTACTACAGCGGCCAAAGACGTTCAAAGACGATGCCTCAAGAAAACTTTACGGGATAAAATGTACCTCATCATTACTTTGTCACTACGAACATGCGTATAAAGCCGCTTACTACTGTCTTCGTCATCTTTGTCCTAGGAGCCGTTTCCGGCCTCATCGTTAACCAAATGCTGCAGAGCGGCGCCACGGAAAGACCTGCTGCACCATCGCCGATCGTGATGCCGGCTCTCACTGAAGCAGTAAGCGCTTCCGGTTCACCAACAACAGAACAAGAAACACTTCAACAAGCCAGGTCTCAAACTGTAGCGCTACCACACTTCAGCGACGTGGCGGAACAAACAGTTCAGGCCGTCACGAACATCTCATCACGCCAAGTCGTTCGGCAGCGTTCGCCTTTCGATAATGACAGATTTTTTCGATACTTTTTCGGTGATGTTCCTGGCATGTCTGGCTACCGAGAACAGCCCAGCCTTGGTTCTGGTGTTATCGTAGCAGCCGATGGCTACATCTTAACGAATGCGCATGTCGTTGGACGGAATTCCAGGGGCGTAACCGTTACTCTGTCAGATGAGCGTGAATATGACGCAGCTCTAGTCGGTCGAGATGAATCGACCGATATTGCTCTTCTTCGAATTGATGCTACCGACCTTCCCACCGTGCCGTGGGGAGACTCGTCCCAACTACGTATTGCGCAATGGGTACTGGCAGTTGGAAATCCTTTCCAATTGGGCCAAACCGTCACACTCGGAATCGTTAGTGCCGTTGGCAGAGACAATCTCGGTGTCGCACGTTACGAGGACTTCATCCAAACTGATGCCGCCATAAATCCTGGAAACTCAGGGGGGGCTCTCATTAACGAACGTGGAGAACTCATCGGTATCAACACAGCAATCTACAGTGACAGTGGCGGTTACCAAGGTGTCGGGTTTGCTGTCCCGAGTAATCTAGCTCGTCGCATCATGGACGAACTCGTCACACATGGCGAAGTACGACGCGGCTCGCTCGGCTTAGTTGATGTTCGGGCTTTGACACCGTCGCTAGCTCAAGAAGTCGACGCCCCAAACACATTGGGAGTCGTCGTGTGGCAAATTCATCAAAACTCCAGCGCTGCCAGGGCCGGAGTTGAACCCGGCGATGTCATTCGCAGTATTAACGAACAGCCCGTTGATGATGTCGCATCATTCGGACGCCTGATCTCAGATGCTGAGATCGGGTCCAGCGTCACGGTCGAGATCCTTCGTTACGGCCAACCTATCGAATTGCAGATCGTCGTCGAAAGAGCCAGGCCGCCCCAACGTTAGTCCAGCGCGTGAAGTTCTTGGCATATCGAATAGTGCTAGTACGCAATCAGGGTTTTCCGGCGCGACCGCAAGGTATCGACAAAATCCATGAGCCTGCCGACTTAAGGTTCGACAACACGCTGGATATCTTGATTCCTGGCGCCTGCCAGAATTCCCTCCAACCCAATATTTCCTTCATGACAAGCGTACTCAAATAATGGACCATCGGTGCGTCTCAAAGGCATTACCGCTGTCCATGGGCGGCTAAAGTTACTCGAATCCTCCACAGTAAACTCGTAGACGACAGTATCCGCGTCTTCGCGGCGAAATCGCTCGACGAGATGTGTTTGCTCACTGGAGCCTCCTAAACTCGTTTCACGCAGGAAATTCTTTGTCTCAACGACAAGCGTCTCACCTTCCCACCGCCCACGCGAATCTCCCGAATACTGCCGGAGTATCCCGTGAGGACGCCCATCGATCGGAATAATTCTGGCGTTGTGTACCATCTCATTAAAGATCACGACAACATCTGGCGTCTGCAAAATTTGGACATTATTGTTGTATGCACTAGACACCATCGGCGGCCCGGCATTGAAGCCCATGAGGCAACGGTCGGAAAGGCTACGGTCCGTATATGAATCCGCAAAACCATTCCGGATATTCAATTGGCGAACACTTGCCTTTGCCTGATAATCAGCTCTAAATGGAATACGGCCAGTTGGCGGGTCAACGACCAAGGAGGTTCGCTTGTCACGCGTAAGTTCAACACCACGTTCATACCAGAACTCGTTGTAACCGCCAACGCCACCCTCAGCCAGAGACTGATAGCGAACGCCAGGAGCATGAATCTCCAAATTCTGCTCGTCTCTATTTAGTTCACTACGCCGAGACGCTTCGTAGACCGCAGCCTCCTCGGATGTAAGCGCTACCCTACCCGAAAGAAGTGCTGAAGCTCCGGCATCAATGACCGGCCGTTGCAATGGAGTCAGCGTTCTAAACGTAAACAATCCCTGAATGTCAGGATCACCGTGTGCAGTTAGCAACAATGATGAAGTATTTTGCGCCAATGCCCCGCCGACTGCCGACCCCGCCAACACCACAGCAAGTGAAACAGTTACGCCTAATCGATTCATCTACGCATCCTCCGTCCTTCAAGAATTTCCAAGCTTAAACAAAACCGTCATCTACCAACAGACCTTTATAACTACCGAATCACCATTTTCAGCCATTCGGTCCAAATTTCCACTTAAGAAATTGCACACCATAAACCGTAGCCTCTCACACTGAACCCAGTTGAACAAGGCGGCCCGCGTGGCACTTTCTCTTCAACAAACTCGGTGGCTACCATGCTCATACCCGAAGCCAGCTCAGCTGGCTTGGCAACCGAAATCAACTTAAAGAAACACGCAAGGCCGAGTCCTAACGCGTTACAAACGGCCAATCATGCGTCGGCATACGCGTGGCTACGACCACTAGCAAGCGCCTCCCGAAGATAATGGCCCGTATGAGAACTCGAATGCTCAGCAATTTTCTCTGGCGGCCCCGCCGCGACTATTGTTCCGCCACCATCTCCACCCTCAGGTCCAAGATCGACCACCCAGTCTGCTGTCTTAATAACGTCAAGATTATGCTCAATGACAAGCAGCGTGTGACCGGCGTCAACGAGTTTTCTAAATGCCGTTAGGAGCTTTGTAATGTCATCGAAGTGTAGTCCTGTAGTCGGTTCGTCAAAAATATAAAGTGACCGTTCACTGTGATGCACTCCAAGATGTGCCGCTATTTTAATGCGCTGCGCCTCACCACCAGACAATGTTGTCGCTGGCTGACCGAGCCGCAAATATCCCAAACCAATTTCATCCAGTACGCGCAACCGTCGTATCACTTTGGCAGACCCCGCGAAGAAATGTAGGGCTTCACGAACTGTCATCTCAAGCACCTGGTGAATATTTCGTCCACAATAGTTAACTTCTAGCACTTGAGGTTTAAATCTTTTTCCGTTGCAATGCTCACAGGGCACGAACACGTCGGCAAGAAATTGCATCTCTACTCGGATCTCTCCCTCACCCTCACAGGCATCACACCGACCTCCAGCCACATTGAACGAGAAGTGACTAGCACTCAGTCCTCGCGACTTCGCTTCCTGCGTTTTTGAAAACAACTCACGGATCGGATCAAATGCCTTCAGATAAGTCACCGGATTCGAACGCGGCGTTCGACCAATTGGGGCTTGATCAATCAGTACAATGTCGTTCAGCAATTCGATACCCTTGAGCGATTTGTGAGCACCGACATTCTTATTCCATTTTCCTTTTGCTCGTCTGAACGCTGCATACATGACGTCATGAACGAGCGTCGATTTCCCAGAACCACTGACACCTGTAACGCAGGTAAACATATTTAGTGGAATTTCAACATCGATCTCTTTGAGATTATGTTCACTTGCTCCAATCACCCATAACGATTGAGTCGAAGGAAGGCGTTTCCGCCGTTTAACAGGGATTGGAATTGCGAGTTCACCGCGTAAGTATTTAGCAGTCAACGAGGTCGTTTCATTTCCAAGAGCCTCGTATGTGCCACAAAAGACAACCTTCCCCCCGTTCGTTCCTGCACCTAAACCAAGGTCGACAACATAATCGCTGGCACGAATCATGTCCGCATCATGTTCAACAACCAGTACCGTGTTTCCCTGATCTCGCAATTTTCTCAAAATGTGTATTAGCCGCTCATTATCACGAGGGTGTAAACCAATAGAAGGTTCGTCGAGCACGTATAACGTACCCACAAGATCCGATCCGAGCGACGTCGCTAAATTAATCCGCTGAGCCTCACCACCGGAAAGCGACGACGATAAACGGTCCAGCGTTAAATAATCGAGTCCCACATCTCGGAGAAACCCTAGCCGTCTCTGTATCTCCTTAGTGACCCGAGTAACGATCTCTCTCTCCTTCTTGGTCACATTTAAGCAGTCGAAAAACTCACATGCGGCACCTACTGTCAGTGAACATAACTCGTCAATTGTTCGGCTTCCGACAAACACGTCTCTTGCCTCGGGCCGCAAACGTGCACCTTGGCAGTCAGGACACGTCAAATAGCCCCGGTACCGACTCAGAAACACTCGCACATGAACTTTGTATTTTTTTCGTTCAAGCGAACCAAAAAATCCTCTAATTCCCTTGTAGTCTTTTCCATCCCCATCAATCACGAATTGACGCTCATCAGCTGTCAAGTCAGACCAAGGAACCGACAGACGTATCTTGTGCCGTCTGGCAGCCCGCTTTAGGTCAGCCAGGTGAGACCGATAGTGCGGTTTACTCCATGGCTCAATCGCCTCCTCGTTGATCGACTTAGAAACGTCGGGCACGACCAGGTTCATGTCAAGTTCAATAACATTGCCAAATCCGTGACACATCTGGCAGGCGCCAAAAGAACTATTAAACGAGAACAGACGAGGCTGAGGCACTTCGTAGACAAGTTCGCATTCACGACATTCAAATTTTTCACTAAACCGATAGACCGAGGTGTCCGACTCTTGCTCTTGATTGTCTTGACGGGGCTCAATCGCAAATGCGTTGCCGCCACCCTCCTGGTACGCTGTCTCAATCGAATCTGTCAATCGAGTCACAGCATCAGGGCTTAACTTCAAGCGATCAACAACAACCTGAATATCAGCACAATCAGCCATTTCACCGACATTTACTTCATCAAAAGATATAACCCTTCCCTTCACATAAAGTCGTCCAAACCCTTTCCTGCGAAGTGCGTCGATCGTATCCAGAATCGAATTATCGTTACCCTGAAACTGCGCTGCTAAGTCATCAGCATTCCGCCGTTTACTATTCCGTTTCTTTCGGCCAGTCTTTTGGGCGACCACCTCCCCAGCAGAAGACATGTCGTGTTCAGAAATCTCGTCAACCTCAAGCTCTACAGAATCGTTGGAACCAGACGAAAGCGAGACAACCGGCATATCGAAACCCAGGATCAATTTTGTACCGTCAGCGAGAGCCGACAAACGGTTCGCTACAAGCTCAGCCGTTTCCCTCACTACTTGACGGCCACATCCTCGACAAATAGTTCGACCTACCCGCGCAAACAATAAACGTAAATAGTCATGAATTTCTGTGGTAGTGCCAACTGTCGAGCGCGGATTTCGGACACTATTCTTCTGTCGAAGCGCAATTGCCGGACAAATACCATCAATGCCGTCGACATCTGGTTTTTCCATGCGTTCAAGAAATTGCCGCGCATAAGCTGAAAGCGATTCAACGTATCGTCGTTGACCTTCGGCATACACCGTGTCAAACGCCAATGAAGACTTTCCGGAACCACTCACACCGGTTACAACAATTACCTGCTGTTGGGGTAACGTGAGGTCGATGTTCTTGAGGTTGTGTGTTCGCGCACCGCGAATGACAATTGCGTTGTCAGGGCTATCTTTGGCTACTTGTACGGTCATGGACTCCCACAACAAAAAGGCTTCTCAAGAACGATTACTTGATGTGAACTTCAACTGGACATTCTAAAGCCGCTTGCTAAGCGCTTGCAAACTCGACGAGGGTCGTTTGACAGTCACAATTTTCTACACTGAACGCTCCGAACAACCTCCACCAGTCAACTTGCGGTAAAGCCGTTTGGCGACTGTAACGAATGCCGAGCCCCACGCTATGCGTGTGCTAACATGGGCCGCTTTACACGTAATCCCGAAAGGGCCTAGCAGGCGCTCGGGATGTGTCGTGCCGACGTAGCTCAGTTGGTAGAGCAGCTGATTCGTAATCAGCAGGTCAGCGGTTCGAGTCCGCTCGTCGGCTCCAGAATTTTCTAGAGAAAACGCTCATTACGAGACAGTAATGCAACCGAATTATAGTGAATCCGAATAGGCCGGGAGTGTGGTGAGCCGAGTGTCTTCGACCTCACCACCGACTGTGAAGTGGTACAGGTCCTGATAGGTGGTGTCTTCAAGACCAAGGATTTCATGCATCGTATCGTCGAAATAACAACCGATTCCAGTGCTCCTGATCCCGGCAGCTTCGGCGTCCAGATAGAGTCCTTGACCGTCCGCACCTGCCTCCCCGAACAGACGAGGGTAACACCAGGCACCGTAGTGATTCAACGGACGCTCAAACTCCGCCACCATCCCAAGACTAAAACACCCGTCACTTGCAATGTCTTGGGTGCAGGAGACCGCTTGTGCTGTGCGTCTCGTATCTGATTGACTGAGACACCACAGGTCGACTTCTTTAGGGCAGCTAGGAGCGCGTACCCACGACGACGCGCGAGTACAGGCCGCCTCCAGCCCAGACCGCTGTGTTTTATCGCGTACTAACATGTATAAGCCAGGGGGTAGGCCATCTACGCGGTGCACAAAGATCGCCAAGTGGATGTACGGAGTCCAAGGCAGCGTGCTAAAGGGAACTTGGTCCTGGCTAGCGACCGTTCTCTGGAGCATGCGATAAAACAGGTCTCGGTTTATTTTGGTCTTCCCATCCATCGCTACCGCGCTCCGCCTCTGACGGATGACGGACCGGAGCGAGACCGGGCGAGTCGGCAATAAGCCAGATGGTCCCGGCTCTTGCGTGCGTGTACTCAGACTTGACCCGCGGGGCTTACGGGCTGCGCGGGCCGGTGCGTCCATGCCCCAGTCCAGTTGATTCGGGCTGAGGACGTTGGGCGTGCCAAGCCATTCCAGTTTCGAGAAGTACCGCACCGGCTCTTCGGGCAGGGTGCGCACGGCGATCCCACTCACGCCAGGGCCTACGGCGATCAGTACATCCGGCTCCTCTGGTTCGGCGACATTCTTCCGTTCGGTGCCGAGGAGGCGCGCTAGTTCAGACGTTCCCAGGTCATCCATCAATCTCGTTTGCCACCCCAGTCCAGCCGCAGCGATAGCGACCGCGGCAACGGCGTGCCCGAGGTCATGCTGGCAATAGCGATAGGCGCGTTGGCCGTATTTCCACGCTTCTCGCCAGTGGACGGAGGTAAAACCGACGAAGATTGTTTCGGACGGACATTGCTGGCAAAGCGTCTCCCATAACCCTAGGCCAACCTTCGCCCTAACCTCGAGCGCATGTTCCTTCGGCGCATAGTGGCAGACAACCGGAGCCGCACAAAGGCCATCCACCGGCCCACAAAGCAGGTAGCCCTCTGTCGGGTGTAGGTTGCCGCTCGACGGGTTGACCCGGAGCGCCCATCGAGAGCCACTCGTACTCTTCCAAGCTGAGATCGCCAGGCTGTCGAAGAAGAGTTGTGAGACACTCCGCCGGTTCAGCAGAGCCGATGAATGTCGTCCCTCGACAAACGCCTCATCGTAACGTGGCTCCCCTGTCGGTCGAACCTTGTCCAGTCCGATCAGGGGCGCACCGTCGTAGCGGCGAAACGGGTCCGGCTGGGTCTCCCAGTCTAGGCCGCCCGGTCCGGGCGCGAAGCGATGGACGTGATGCTTGGTAACCTGATGATATTGGCGGACCGTTTCTAGCGTTTTCTTCGAGGTTTGGTTACTCATCTGCTCCGGTTATTGGTGCACTCATTAATGGGAGAGTTGGACACATACTCGTCTGCTGGCAAACGGTGCACCCACTCATCACCAGCTTTCAAACCTGCTTCCAATTGTCGGTTACCTGAAAAGGATGATTAAAACGATCCGCTTCACAAACCCCTTCCTTCTTCCTAATCAGGAAGCGCAAAGACGAAAATATTGTTACCGGTACTCGGTCGCAACTCCGGGGTCAAGCCTATGAAACGCGTGAACGTACCAGATGTACCGGTGCTCGCGACAACATACTGCTGACCATCCACGGCATAGGTAATAGGAAAGCCGGTAACTGCTGAGCCAAGATTGATCTCCCACAACACCTCGCCCGTCTCATCATTGAAGGCACGGAAACGCCCATTGACATCACCACCAAACACGAGTCCACCTCCGGTCGCAACAAGCGACATAGTGGCGGCCCGCTGTTCGTATTTCCAGGTGGTGTCTCCTGTTTCGGCAGAGATCGCTTGCACCATGCCCAGCTGATCAGTGTTTGGTGCGAGCTGATCTCGCACAGCTAGGTTGTAAAGAGAGCCATCATCGAGCGCTATCATACGGGCGCACGCATTACGCAACGGCATATACATCACGTTGGTGCGTGGGCTATAAGCTCCCGCCTCCCAATCCTTGCCGCCAACCAATGTTGGGCACGCTAAAACCTCCTGTCCGATTGAGGAAAACACCAGTTCCGGATTCTCTGACACAGCCCCTGTCGCGCCATCAATATTGCTGATCACATTCTGTGTGATGGTCGGCGTCGCCCAGAGAAACTCTCCAGTCTCACGGTCCAGCGTATAGACCACGCCCGTCTTTCCAGGAATACCCGTAATCACACGACGCTCCTCACCCGGTCGCAACCGTGGATTAATCCAACTCACTGAACTCGGGTTCGGGCGGACCGCCGTATCGACCAATAGACGTTCAAACGGATGGTCAAGATCCCAGCTATCGTTTAAGTGTTGGTAGTACCACACGATCTCGCCTGTGTCAGCATCAAGGGCCAAAGTGCAGTTGTGATACAAATGTTTCTTGTCAGTCCCACCCAACATGAACTTCGGAGCCGGCGACGTCACCGACGTCCCTATATAGATGAGGTTTAGCTCCTGGTCATAACTCGGAACCATCCAAGTCCCCACGTGTTTGCGATCCTCAAACGGCACGTCTCCCCATGATTCGTTCCCCGGTTCACCTGGGCCTGGAATCGTTCGCCGGCGCCAGAGTTCCGCACCGGTCGCAGCGTCGTGTGCCGTAATGACGCATGACTCCGGTCCACCCAGCGGCATACAGCTCCGCCCAGAAATGACTTTACCATTCGCAATAATTGGACCTGACGTCTGATTGGCCGGATTCACCGTGTAATCAAGAATCTCTGTTTCCCAGACCATGTCGCCCGTCTCGGCATCGAGCGCAAATATATGGTCGTCAATACTTGTATCAATAATCAGATTGTCGTAAATCGCTAGGTTACGATTCGTCTGGCACAAACTTGCAATGAGCAGTGCACAGACATCGTCCGGCACCGGCCGGCGATGTTCCCAGATGAGGTCACCGGTCGTAGCATTGATCGCCTGAATAACATCGTTCGGATTAGGCATATACAACACCCCGTTATAGACCAGCGGGGTACCCTGTTGGCGGCCCGGTGTATTAAGGGCGCGGGACCAGACCATCCGCAAATCGTCAACATTACTGCGGTCAATTTGATCCAACGGGCTGTAACC
The DNA here is from genome assembly GCA_964507425.1 of uncultured Vicinamibacteraceae bacterium. GTDB lineage: Bacteria > Acidobacteriota > Vicinamibacteria > Vicinamibacterales > UBA8438 > DTWD01. The sequence goes on along the minus strand of CAZDQD010000118.1, from coordinate 17,141 downwards.
CCAACCATCAAGCGTGCGACGCCACATCAGCCAATCATCTGGTGATGGCTCCTGGAGCATCGCATCAGTGACCGGAACAAACTCACTCGTAGACTGGGCGAACGCTGTCGCCAAGCCTGATACAAACGAAAACCCTACAATCACACCAACCAAAACGCGTCTGGTAATACCAGGCTGCATACACATTATGCGTCTCCTCACCGCGAGAATGGTAACGTTGCAGACGGCAACAATAGACCCATGAGACATCCAGCGTAACGCAGGTCGGCTAACGGTTCAACGAATCGAATCCGCTAGTCAACTCCAAAACGCCTTAGCACTTAGTAGCAACCTGCCGAACTACATCTAGAGCGCGGTCAATACCATTCCTCGACACGTCGAGATGTGTGACGGCACGGATAGCACGACCTGTTTGACTCACGCGTACTCCCGATGCTGCCATTAGATTGACAAACCGCTCATTGCTCACATCTAACGCCTGAACATCAAAGAACACCATGTTGGTCTCTGGCGTCGGCGTATGAACATGAATGCCGTTAATGGCGAGCAATCCATCTGCCAACAGCTTGGCGTGTTCGTGGTCTTCAGCTAATCGGTCGACATGATGGTCCATCGCATAGAGACATCCAGCAGCGGCGATACCCGCCTGGCGCATTGCACCACCGAAAAGTTGTTTATAACGACGCGCCTTACACATAAACTCTTTCGTTCCAGCGAGCACGGCACCAATCGGAGCCCCGAGTCCCTTTGTAAAATCAATCCAGACACTGTCCACAGTTGCTGAAAAATCCGCCGCTCGAATTCCCGTCGCCACACAAGCATTCAGCAGACGTGCTCCATCCATATGGAGAAGCATTTGGTGCTCGCGAGCATAGCCTGACACTGCGCGTAGTTCATCCAGTGACCAGACCGCGCCACCACCAAAGTTATGGGTCTGTTCAACACAAACGAGACGAACCCGTTGTCCGTACGGTGGCGGGACAGTCACTGTTCGTCCTAATGCTTCTTTGAGTTTTTCAACTGAAAAAACACCGCGGTCAGTCTGAATTGGCTCCACCCTGACACCCGACGCAAAGGCCGCTCCTCCTGATTCGGCTCGAATGATGTGAGCCATCCAGTCAGCCACTATTGCGTCGCCTGGCTGAGTCTGCGATTTGACGGCCACGAGATTGCACATCGTGCCACTTGGAAGCCACAAAGCACACTCTTTGCCTAACAGTTCGGAGACACGATCCTGTAACAGACGAACGGTCGGGTCCTCACCTTTTTGCTCGTCCCCAACTTCCGCAGCCATCATTGCCGCGCGCATGCCTGACGTTGGCTGTGTTTCGGTGTCACTCAGCAATGTAACGACTTGTTCTGTCATCGCCTGACCCTAGGCTCCATTTCTGCGTGAACACGGCGATTATTCTCGAACAACTAATGTTCTGACGTCTTCCCATAATCGTGAGTAGACCACTCCAGAACGCACACCTCAAACAAATAAATAGAAATCGAATGTTACATAAGATACATATGATACATTATATGCTTACGTAACTAATGTAACATGCCTGGTGAAGAAATAAATCAGACCGCCCTTAACGTCAGGTCTTTTCCTCGTGACCTACTCAGGCAGTGCAAAATTCGCGCACTTGAGCAAGATATCCCTCTTCGAGAATTAGTCATAGAAGCACTTCGCTTCTATTTGGCGCGTGGAACCAGAAAAAGAATCCGATGAATGCAACACCGTCACCGCTGCGAAACTCAGCGACACTGAGGACAAGTAAATACCTGCTCTATCTAATCGGCCTTGTTCTCGTTGCCCAAGTATTTCTTGGAGAATCAGGGATACTTGCGATGCTTACTGCTCAAAAGGAACAGGAACGCTTAGCATCTGCAATCGAACTGTTGCGGGAAGAAAATGAAGAACTACGGCAGTTGGTAAAACGATTTTCGACAGACTCAGGAACTATCGAGGCCACTGCAAGAGCCGACCTCGGGCTCATGAAAAAAGATGAGATTCAGTTTGTCGTTGGTTCTAACCAAGAGACAGGGCAACACGATGAACCGACGGCAATAAGCGCACCGCAATGACCAACTGGTAGCCGCTTCTGCTCCGTGGACCACTAATCCAGGTCGAAATCACGCACGGGTTTCGCAACAGGCTCGTCCTTCGCGCGCTCCAACGCTTCCTCAAAACGTTTGGACAAAGCATCGCTACGCCCTTTTTCCTCTGTGACCGACTGGCGAAAAGCAGCCTCTCGACGAGCTGCCTCAGCATCAAGAATCTGATGGGCATCCTCTAATATAGGCTTGTCGTCTCGCTCGGGTTCCTGGTGTGACACCACCCGACGCAAATTAAAATCCACAACTAAAACTGAGCCGCAGCAAGGACAGTCGACTTCAATCTCTGATACCAATTGCGTCATTGCCTCTCCCTCTCACTCTTAGCGATTCCGATACAACTTGGGAGTAGCGAAGCCTAACGAAGCGAACAAACCAGACTCATCTCCCCAAAAAGGAATTCTCAGTTGTCTAAGATCGGTCCAGCATCAACCTTCTTCTTCCCAATCACTCTCAAAAAATGGAATAAAACGAGTGGGACGCCGCAAGGCCTCGCGGTGATCGTAAATTGACATGCCCTCTACATGAACAGAGAGCAAGCAACCTACCCCTTTCTGCTCTACAACAACAGTAATCGGACTTCCGTCAACGCCACTACGAAAGCCGACAAGACAACCGCAGGCGAGCCGCCCTCGTTCAAATCCCTTTGGCATGCCGTGATGATACTACAGCGATCTTATCTAGAACCCAGCTTTCACCGTCTAGGCTAGAAGTTAAAGTAGCGCAGCCAGATCAGCCTCAAATTCTTCCTTGGTTGCAATACCTATGTGTGTACGACAGAGCGTGCCATCTCTGTCTATGAAGAACGTTACTGGCAACCCCCACACTGGACCATAGGCTTCTTGAAAGTCTTCACGCCCAAGTCCAACAAGCATCGGATAATTGACGTTATATTCGGCCATGAACGGTTTAATCTGTTCCGGGGTGTCGTCAACAGAAAAACCTAAAACGACAAGTCCATCTTCCCGATGCTTCTCTTGAAATTCTACAAACCACGGAATCTCAACCTTGCATGGTCCACACCACGTGGCCCAGAAATTTAGAAGGATAACCTTGCCTCTGAGATCAGCAAGATTGACTTCGTCGCCGTTAACATCGGTCAGTTGATAGTCAAGTGGTGCTGGCTTTGCATCCGCGTCACAGGTTTGCGCTGCAACTAAATCATCTTCAAAGAAGGAAAACGGTTGACCCGTCAAACTTGGAGCTACAGGCAACGTCAGAAACACAAACCCAAAAGCCGAACCTATCGCAATAATCCAGCGCGTCGTCATTCTCACTATATCCCCCGTATTTCTACTCACTACGATTATATGAGAGTTCTTGACCTCGCAGTTAAATCCTTCTCCCTAGAAGAATCTGACCTATTACAAACAGAATCGTTACTTTGTTAAGGTAAGATTCATAAGTGGTGTTTCCCTGTGCATCCCTGTCGATAAAACGGTTATTTTCAAAGCGGCCGAAAGGTCAACGACCTGTCAAACCGCACTATCGAAATAACCCAGAAACCGCGAGTGGAAGCCAACGGGTCGCCTATAGGTGGAACAACTATTCCAGTGCTCGAAGCCTGTGAAAGGTCTTTTCATGAAGTGCAGTTATTTCGGATCCGGGTCACCGGTAATACTTGGCGTCCTCACTCTATTGCTCGCCATGCCAACAGCACCGGCCTCTGCGCAGGTGAACCAATTCGCACCGTATTATGGGAAAAACCGTGTTAAATACGACAAATTCGACTGGCACATCTACACCACAGACCATTTCGAAATCTACTACTATCCGGAACTTGAAGAACACCTTGAACGGGTAGCTGGATATGCAGAAAGCGCTTATCAACAGATAAGTGCCGACTTACGCCATGAACTAGCCTTCGTTGTCCCGCTCGTGGTTTTCAAAACACATAGCGAGTTTGAACAACAAAATTTAATCCCTGGTGCGAGTCCAGAGGGAGTAGGGGCATTCGCTGAACCACAACGAAACCGTATCGTGCTTCCAATTGATGAGCCACCAGACGGCTTGTACCGATTAATCGTCCATGAGCTCACACATATTTTTGCGTTTGACGTTATCCCGCGATCAATAATCCGGAACAACATACCTCTTTGGGTAGATGAAGGACTGTCGGACTACATGGCAGGGGTATGGAGGCCTCTTGATTTAATGCAGGTCCGTGACGTCGCAGTTGCAGACATCGTGCCGGATATGACGCAGTTCGAACGATATGGTGGATTTGCAAGTGGGCGAGTAGTCTACAACCTCGGTCATGCCGCTTTTGAGTTCATCGAAGAACGATGGGGACAAGAGGGTATTAGGGAATTTCTGTTTGCACTGCGTCGAAACGCAATCGGAGGAGGAGAAAGCCCATACGAAGAAGCGCTCAACCTCACAGGCGAAGAGTTTGACGAGGCTTTTAAGGCGTACCTTAGGGACCGTTTTGAAGCCTTCCGCGACAAGGAACGACCCGACGATTACGGCCGTAACTTGGCGCCAGACCCGGTGCGGTCACGATACCCTGTCGCTTACTCCATCGAGGCATCACCATCCGGTGAAGTAATTGCCACACTCGCCTTAAACCGAAAAGACTTTGAATCGGACATCGTCCTGTTGTCTTCCAGAACGGGCGAGGTTATAGACAATTTAACCGAGGGTTTTGATCAGAGTTTTGGGTTCGAATATATCGCAGCACCTGGTCAACGCTGGATTACTGTCCCCTGGATGTCCTGGTCACCTGACGGCGACCATCTGGCTTACATGGTTAGAAAAGGCAAGCACAAAGCCCTTGTCATTCAGAATGTCGTTACAAAGAAAGTTGAGCAACTGATCGACCTCGACATGGTTGATGAGCCCGAGTCCCCTGACTTTGCCCCGGATGGACAGACAGTCATGTTCTCCGCACTCAACAGCGGGGTTGGTGACATCTACCAAATTGACCTTGCTTCCCACGAGGTAACAAACCTCACAAATAACCCACTAGCCGACTACGCACCGTTTTACTCACCAGACGGAAGCTTCGCCATTTACATGTCTCGCATTAGTGGGAACAACAAACTGTTCCGTCTAGACCTCGAAACACGCGAACAGACGCAAATCACGTTCGGCACACACGATGAAGCAGGAGGACAATTTCTTGACGATCACACGATCGTCTTTGCCTCGACGGCGGTCGATCCCACTCAGCCTCTAGAACCCGAAACCGCCCGTGACGGTGAAATTTTTAACATCTGGACGTTAAACGTTAATAACGGAGAACTAAATCAACTTACAGACAATGCAACGGCCGTAGTGAACCCCGTCCTTCTTGCACCAGACAACGAGTCAGAGAACACCCGTATCGGCTTTGTCACCTATTACAGGGGAGAATACGGGCTACATACGATAGAGCACGACGAATCGCTCTATGCCGCCGAGGCTCAAGATTTTGGAAGCCCAGGTCGACTAATCGATTTCCAATCTCCCTTAAGTCACACACTAATTCCGGATAACACACGACAAAAGGCTCGCTTCGAAAATATGTTTCTCGAAGCGATGCCACCGCTCAACGTTGGCGTGACCAATAACGGAGACTTTTTGGGCGGTACGCAAATTACGTTCACCGACGTCCTCGGAGACCAACAGTTCAGTGCTGCTGCATACTCCGTATCCCAGTACCGCACCTATTCAGCTCAATACGCTAATTATGCGGGGCGGTTTCAATACGCGCTGCAGGGGTTTTCATCGGAGCAATTTTTCTATGGTTACTACCCAGGCACCACGTTTGCCGGAAACTTCGGGTTTCTGAGTCGAGATGATGCCCTAGCAACTCGACGAACCCAAGGTGGTTCTGCGTTCGGCATTTACCCTTTCGACCGATTTAGAAGAATTGAGTTCTCAGCCGGAGTGTTTAACTACAGGGAATCTTTTGCGAACGACGAATTGCAGACGCAATCAAACACCTTCCAACAGAGAATGTTCGGAACAACGCTCTTCAACACTGGCAACTTTGCGCCGCTCGGAGTCCGTTTCGTTCAAGAAACGACAGTATTTCGTGGGTACGGACCCGTCTCTGGTAACACAACGATGTTGGGCTACTCCTATTCCCCACCCGTAGGCAGTTTTCTGTCACGTGAAACCGCAGAATTTGACAGTAGATACTACCTTCGACTCGCTGAAAATGGCGTTCTGGCCTTTCGTGCTCGCGGTTTCAAAAGTTGGGGAGACTTCCCTGACTTTACGTTCTTTGGCGGACTTTCTGAAATGCGTGGTTACGATTACCTGCAGTTCATCGGGCACAATGCATTCTTCGGCAATGCTGAACTTCGATTTCCGCTAATTGAGGCCATGGCAACACCGATAGGTATTCTCGGCGGTATCCGTGGCACATTCTTTTTCAACTTCGGTGTCGCAAGTTTTGCTGGAAACCCATTAAACGCTTGGTCAACTGACCCACTACTAGTACGCCCTGTGACGGGTTTTCGCGTCAACCCTGGAACTAATCAAACTGAACAAACTTTTGGAGAACCCGTCAATATCAGTGGCTTTCGGTTAAACAACGCACGTGCTTCGTACGGTGTCGGCTTGACGACGTTCGCCATTGGTTTCCCTGTACATTTCGACTGGTCTTGGCTCACTCTGTTTAATCGCGCATGGGAAGATGTCGTCTTTGCCCGTGAAGCTGCGATCGCAGGTCGCTCAAAAGGAAGTGACCTTTTCCGAAATGTCCGCTTCCAATTCTGGATTGGCTACGATTTCTAGAAGCAAAATACCAAGAGAGCTCAGGACCTGAACTGAAGGCGTAGACCGCGTCGGAAGGCTATCCGCCTCGCGGTGAAAAACAACACATCGACCTAGTGCTCAGTTAAACGAAGGACACTATCGTTCAGATCGACCGCAACCCGGTAGTTACTCAGAAACCGATGTCCTATGATCCCGCCAATATGAACACCGAGCAGAGCGCTTGGTCTATGTAAATTAAGAACGACCACAGATAAGTTGTCATACGCCAACTGGTCAAACGTTAAATCAACCCCAGGCAGTAAAAACGCATCCTGATCCCAACCTGACATACCGAACACACGTAACGGGATATACCGCGGTGGAATCATCCCCAATGTATTTGCGGTACTTAAACTGATAGAAATCTCCTCACCACCGGTGTCGACAATAAAACTCTTTTGATGTACACCATTAATCACACCACGTACCATAGCCAAACGATGAAATCGCATCGGCATCTCGATATCCACCGCCTCGTCTGGCAAGTTCTGTGCAACCGTTAGTTCTTGACTGGCATAATCGACTACTGTGGATAGACCGAGAGCCAACGGCGAAAAACTATTTTCACTCCGCGTATCTGGCAACCCGGTTAAAGGTGGATTTTTGATGAGCGTCGGTACGTTCTCAACACGGAGCGTTCCAACCTCAAGAGTGTCTACTCTTCCAGATTCAAGTCCTCGAAAACCAACCCGCCCGACACCAGCACTCAAGATGTTAGTTACCGGTCGTACGCCGGTGAGCTGGGCAGACGGCTTGGAAAGTACCATCTGTTCAGCGCCCGTATCAACAACAAGGTCCACCTCTGTACCATTTACCCGACCACGAACAATAACCTTGTCCCGCTCTAACCGAAACGGAACCGTATGCGCTTGGGCTAGATGCTCCGGCGTAATTTGCAACGGACGACTGTCCCCAAAAGACCTGAGAAACCGAACTTCAGAACGTGACCATTCGCTCTTCTCGTCCCGTCTCGCTTCGGGAAGCCCCTCGATGTAGTTCTCCAAGGCATCAGCTGCTTCCTCGTAACGCCCCATACGGCGGTACACTGTTCCAAGGGTGTGCGAGAATTCAGGGTTCTCACTAACAGATATCGCTGCCTGTAACTCAACTAGAGCCTCTTCTGTTCGACCGCGGGCCGCCAGACTTCTACCAACCCCGTGTCGAGCAACGGCATTGCCCGGAGTCTCCGCCAAGATGTTTTCATAAATTTCCTCTGCTTCTTGAAACAACCCAAACGCCCACAGAGCGTCAGCATACAGAGCTCGGTATTGCGGGTCCGTTACGTCAAGGCTATTAAAGAAGTCCGCTTCCAGCTTCGCCCTGGAAAACTCCCCCACTCTCAACAACGAGCGGAGTAAACCACTAGAAGCACGAACTAGTTGTTCAGACTGAGCTCCGTCTTTGGCACGATCGTAGAGAGTAAGGGCCTCCCAATAACGAGCATCACCAACCATGAGCTCGGCGAGTTCCAGACGAATTTCACTCCTCGCCGACGCAGATGTCGACTCCGCGCCGATAACAACCGGCAAGGTCAACGCCAAGCCGACTAACACAACGAAACCTCGCACAAAATAATTGCTACGCAGCAAGAAATATCCCCTGTAAACACACCCGCCAAAAATTTATGAAAACCGACAACACTAAACGAAACTATGCCGCATCAGTCTGCACAGTGCAAGGCCGGAACCCTTCAGGCTTGACCAAGACGAAAATTTCACAACTTCTGGGGATATCTTTCAGCAATTCGAACTTAACAAAGTGAGACTGAATTATTACCTAGCGACTATAAGGTTCGATAGGTACGCCGTCGTACATCTCGTCAACACGAAGAATCTGTGCGTTTCGACTGTACGTGCCTAACTCATAGTCCTCACTCATGATGAGCGCTTTGACCGGTTTGGTAGGACAAACCTCAGCACAAAGTCCACAGAAAGAACAGCGGGACAAATTGAAGTCAAAATAATCCAACACTTTAATCTTGTGTCCCGGTTCACGATGACCGCCCAGATTGATCAATTCGTCCGGGCAGGCCTTAGCGCATTGATCGCAAACAATGCAGGTCTGGGCACCAGTTTCAGGTTCAACCTGAAGTCTAAGCACCCCCCGAAACCGAGGTGCTACCGGGCGCCGCTCTTCTGGATATTGAAAAGTGAAAGCGGGTTGGGGCGTGTACCTGAGAGTTACCCAAAGTCCCTTAAGAAGATCTACAAGGAAAACAGTTCTGAATAACTTTGCCAAAAAAAGCACGTCGACCTATCCCCTATCCTCAACAATGATCGGCTCGGACTGCCCGGCCATGATCACCCGTTCCTTCCGGAGGACTGTATTTTCTTTCCTAATCTTGTCCTGCAGCCGCATCAGTCCATAAAGAAGGGCTTCCGGACGAGGCGGACAACCAGAAACGTACACATCTACCGGAACAATCTTGTCGACACCCTGCAGCACACTATACGTCGGGAAAGGCCCTCCCGCGTTCGAACAACTTCCCATCGATATGACCCACTTTGGCTCCGGCATTTGGTCGTAGAGGCGTCGCAAAACCGGCGCCATCTTTTTTGTCACCGTCCCCGCGACAATCATCAGATCCGACTGCCGCGGCGAAGCCCTAAACACCTCAGCGCCAAACCTGGCAATATCGTAACGAGAGGTTGACGTAGCAATCATCTCAATTGCACAGCAGGCGAGCCCAAACCCCATCGGCCACAATGACGACTGCCGAGCCCAGTTCAGAACTCGATCGAGATTGGTCGTAATAAAGTTGTCCTCGAAGCGATGATCTATAAGTCCCATATCTTATGTTTGTACCGGGCTACTTACCTTCAAACCAGTTCGCGTTAGTCTCGCAGAAACTCTGCCACTCGTCTGGAACTTCATCGTTAGCAAATATCGCCTCGACTGGACACGCAGGCACACAGGCTCCGCAATCGATACATTCGTCTGGGTGAATGTACAGCATCGTTTCAGCTTCAAATTCTTCTTCGTCTTTTCGTGGATGGATACAATCAACGGGGCAAACATCCACGCAAGCGGTATCCTTGGTGCCAACACAGGGCTCACATATCGAATAGGCCATTCACTACTCCTCCGAACAATGCAACAGATCGATCCGGCACAGAATACACGGCCGTCCAACAGATGATCAAGTAATGGTAATGACCTTAGACCTAAGAACTTCTTAAAAGTCAATGCCTGTCGCTCCAGCAGATCGAAACAAACCGTAATAGCCGGGTAGACGCAACCAAAAAGCTCGGGTTAACATCGACATAATTGATGAATACCCAGATTCCGGTCAACCTATTCAGAGGTCGCCGTCAGCCAACCGAAAAAATCGCCTTAAATCGGAAACCCCCTTGGTTTCGTGTGCGTGCGCCAGGAAGCTCTGAATACATGAGAATCAAAAACCTCATGCGTGGCCTAAGGTTGAATACTGTCTGCGAGGAAGCAAACTGTCCGAATATTGGGGAATGTTGGAGTCAGGGAACAGCGACATTCATGATCCTCGGGGAGGTCTGTACGAGATCATGCGGATATTGCAATGTAATTCATGGAACGCCATTAGCTGTTGACTACAAAGAGCCGAAACGAGTGGCCGAAGCAGTCTCAGAACTGAACTTAGAACACGTTGTCATCACGTCAGTTGATCGTGACGACTTACCAGATGGTGGTGCATCTATCTTTTCGGAAACTGTTGTGGCCTTACGAAAACACGCACCGCATTGCCGAATTGAGCTACTGATTCCAGACTTCTCAGATAGAGCCACTGACCTCTACACGGTGCTAGGTTCCTGCCCTGACGTTCTAAACCACAACATCGAAACGGTCGAGAGACTCTATCGCCGTGCAAGACCAGGCGGTCGGTATCAATGGGCTTTACGTTTACTGAAAAGAGCGAAGCAACATAGTCCCCAGATCGCAACAAAATCAGGTCTAATGGTAGGCCTTGGAGAATCTCGTGAGGATTTGCGGCGAACTCTTATCGACCTTCGTCAAGTCGAATGCCAAATACTTACGATCGGCCAATACCTTAGGCCTTCGCCAGCACACCTAGCTGTGGAACGTTTTTATCATCCAGACGAATTTGCTGAGATCAGGAAAGAGGCATTGGGTTTAGGATTCGGGCACGTCGAGGCTGGCCCTCTTGTACGAAGCTCGTACCACGCACGAGAGCAAGTAGATACGTTCAAAAAAGCAGCTGTCCGATAAGCGAGTGCGATATTCTCATGTCACTGTCGAGTATCAAGCGCCAAATTGTTTCTTGCGAACGCTGTCCTCGGCTTCGTGCGTACTGTGCTCGTATCGCCAGACAAAAGCGTGCCGCTTACCGAACTGCCCCCTACTGGGGGAAGCCTGTGCCTGGATTCGGAGACCGTCTGGCTCGAGTGATGGTACTAGGACTAGCGCCGGCGGCACACGGTGCAAACAGAACAGGCCGAGTGTTTACTGGTGACAGGTCGGGTGATTTCCTAATACGTGCAATGCACGAAGCAGGTTTTACGAATCAGCCGAACACAGATCACGCCAGAGATGGACTAAAACTCAAGGACGCGTATATCAATACCGTTATTCGTTGCGCCCCGCCTGAAAACAGACCCCTGACGAGCGAGATCCAGCACTGCAGTTCATTTCTCGAAGCGGAACTGAAGCTATTGGCCCGTGTACAGATTGTCGTCTGCCTTGGAAAAGTCGCTTTCGACAGCTACTGGCGGCTGATGAACAACCGGGGTATTGCGCCTCGCCCAAAACCGCGCTTCGCACATGGACTAGTTTTTAATGAAACCGACGGAAAGGGCCCGTATCTTGTAGCGTCCTATCATCCCAGCCAACAAAACACTAATACCGGGAGACTCACGGCGGCGATGCTCTCAGACGTTTTCAAGACGACTCATCAGTTGTTGCGGTAAGCGGTCTACTTTCGGGGTCGGTAAACGTGTGCACTCTGACCGAGAAATACGTCGGCCGCTTCCCCAAGCGTCTCCGATAGCGTCGGGTGCGGATGAATTGCAGATGAAAGATCAGAGACCGTCATCCCCATCTCAACGGCGGCCACACCTTCAGCTATCAACTCACCCGCCCCAACACCGACAATGCCAACACCAAGAAGTTGTTGCGTTTCTCGGTCAAGCACTAGCTTGGTAAGCCCTTCCGGGCGATTAAGGGTGAGGGCGCGTCCAGAAGCACCCCAGGGAAATTTGGCAATGGCAACCGGCTGCCGGAGTTCAGCGGCTCTCGTTTCTGTCAGTCCGCACCAAGCAACCTCAGGATCGGTAAACACAACAGCCGGAATCGCTAACGGTTGAAAACTAGAAGACCCACCGCAGATAGCCTCGACGGCAACACGAGCTTCATGGAAAGCCTTATGCGCAAGCATTGGCTCTCCGGCTACGTCACCTATCGCAAAAATCGACGGCTCCGCTGTTCGACATTGCGCATCGGTCAATAGAAAACCACGGTTATCATTAGCAACACGAGTCTTCTCAAGGCCAGCAAGATTCGAATTCGGTATCCGCCCGACAGCAACCAATACTCTTTCAAACCTCTGTCTCAGGAAAGAACCATCTGAAGACTGCAACGTAGCGTCGATTCCATCTACATTCGCCGACAGATTAGTTACGGTGGTCTCAAGACACACATCCTCAACTAAGCTAGAAATGCGTTTGGACACCACACGAACAAGGTCTGAGTCGGCACCTGGTAGCAAGCTATTTGACATTTCAACGATCGTCACGTTGCAACCAAGCGCTGCATAGACTGTCCCAAGTTCTAGCCCGATGTAGCCACCGCCGATAACGAGCATCGAATCCGGAATCTTCTCAAGTTCGAGCGCGCCGGTAGAATCAAGAATCCGACCATCATCTAACTCGAGTTCGGTCGGTTTGAGTGGTCGTGAGCCAGTCGCGACAACAGCATGGTCGAAGCTTAGCCTTTGTGGCTGTCCTGAAGTCAGGCAATTAACAGTCAACGTATGGGCATCTTCGAAGACCGCGCGTCCCTGCACATAGCTAACCTTCCTCTGCTTCGCTAGCTGACCGAGTCCGCCCGTCAGCTTGGCGACAACATCATTTTTCCATTGTCGAAGTCGCGCCAGATCGATCGAAGGTTCATCAAATTCAATGCCGCACGGTCCAGACTCGCGCGCATCAGTAAGAACCTTCGCAAGATGTAAAAGCGCCTTCGACGGCATACACCCGTGGTGTAAACACCCCCCTCCAGGACGCGCTAATTCGTCGACAATTGTCACATTCAGACCTCGGTCAGCAGCAAGAAAAGCTGCCGTGTACCCACCAGGACCGGCTCCGATAACGACAAGATCTTCGTTCTTAGACATGACTAATAACTATACGAGACTAGATTACTATATGAAGATGAAATCAACGCTTGCAGTCCTCGGCACGACCCTACTTGTCGTTACCAGTGGAATACGTGGGCAGGAAGTGAATATGAATATGGCTCCACTCTTTGCCCCCGTCAACATTACTGCCGACATCAACGGAATCCCTAACTCAGAACGCGCCGCTTTGGTAAAGATTCTTGAAGCCGCACGTGTAATGGACGGATTGTTTCTCGAACAAGTATGGAGCGGAAATCCATCATTGCTACTGCAACTTCAAAATGATCGCAGTGCTGCTGGACGCGCAGCGCTCGATTTTTTTCTTGTCAACAAAGGTCCCTGGTCAAGAATTGAAGAGAACAAACCATTTATCTCGAACGTTCCCGATAAACCTAAGGGAGCGGCCTATTATCCGTCGGATTCCACACGTGAAGAAATCGCTTCCTGGATCGACGAACTCTCTGAAAGTGAACGACGCGTAGCAACGGGATTTTTCACAACAATTCGACGAGATGAGAATGGTGAACTTCAGTCAATTCCATACAGCCTAGAATACCAAGGACCACTCACGCTTGCCGCCACCTACCTGCGAGAAGCCGCCGCCTTAACTGTCGAACCTTCTCTGCGACGCTATCTCGAAACACGCGCTGACGCATTTTCCTCAAATGACTATTACGACAGCGATATCGCCTGGATGGAACTCGATGCCGATATCGAACCAACAATCGGCCCTTACGAAGTCTACGAAGACGAATGGTTCAACTATAAAGCCGCTTTCGAGGCATTTATCACTGTGAGAGATGATGCCGAAACGGCCCAACTTTCACGGTTCGCGGATGAACTACAAGAACTTGAAGATAATCTCCCAATCAGCCCTGAATACAGAGACCCACAATTAGGCGAACTCGCTCCGATCCGTGTTGTGAATGTCGTTTTCACCGCTGGCGATGCCAATAGTGGCGTCCAAACAGCCGCGTTCAACCTTCCCAATGACGAACGAGTTGTTCGTGACAAAGGCTCCAAACGTGTAATGTTAAAAAATGTACAACAGGCAAAGTTCGATCACGTATTGACGCCCATCACGATTGTCGCGCTCCCAGACCAAGAACGTGCCGAAGTATCTTTCGATGCGTTTTTCACTCACATCTTGATGCACGAATTAATGCATGGTCTCGGTCCACACTCCATCGAAGTGAACGGCCGGGCTACAACGGTGCGGCAAGCACTCCAAGAAACCTATAGCACCATCGAAGAAGCAAAAGCCGACATCTCTGGTCTATGGGCTCTCCACCGGCTCATAGACAAGGGCGTGATAGACCAAACGCTTGAGCGCTCGATATACACGACGTTTCTAGCATCGACATTTCGTTCAATCCGATTCGGCATTAACGAAGCACACGGCCGGGGTGTCGCGATCCAACTCAATACATTCCTCGACACTGGAGCGGTAATTGTCAACAACGACGGCACATTCACCGTCAACCATGACCGTATCCGTAGCGCGGTCGAGAACCTCACAAATCGACTTATGACAATACAAGCGGAGGGTAATTACCAGGAAGCCCAGAACATCCTCACAACGCTTGGAGTTATCCGTCCAGACGTGCAGAGGTTGCTTGACCGACTGACAAGTGTTCCAGTCGATATACGCCCACAATTTTCCACGGCAGAGTTGCTCCTGAACGGAGGCTCGTAAGCAAACGACGCAAATCGCGTTACCCCATTTTTACGCCGTCGCAGCGGCCGCCGGACCGAGGAGACGTTCTTCGAACAGTTCTTCCCCACGAGAAAAGAACTCGTCTTTGGACAGCGTCCCAGCATCCACGTCGGTCAAGAGCGCACGTTGAGCAATATATTCCTTGTTCACAATACCGGCCTTACTCTGCAACAGTCGCCAGGCCTTTCGACGCTCCACACAGAACAGCACCAGTTGTCGTGACAACGCAACAACTTGAGGCTTCCCGTCGGGCCCTGGCACCCTCGCGAACACTCCAAAGTCAGGAACAAAAGCTCTGTGCTCGGCATCGAGGTGATAACGGTGGACGACATCCTGCTGAGTAATCCGAAGAAGCATATTTTCAAGTGGGATCATGCCTTCGATCTTACTTTCGTCCTTGATGCGTTTGAGATGATTCCGGAAACGGGCTTCGGTTGCACACCAATGCGCCACAGTGTAACGATATTTCTCACCCGTACTCTTGAATTTCGTCGTGTACCAATCCTTGTCCGAATGCGGATTACCCTTGAGGTCAAGTGCCTCTTCATAGGTCTCACCATACGTCGGATTAAAAACGAACTCCGGAGCACCACGTGAATCTCGAACACGTTGCGCCTGATCGAGGGCCATATCGTCAGCCACTCCATGTTCCGGTTGACACGTCGTGAAGCATTGAAGAAAACCGGTTCCGCGATACTCGAGTGCATCAAGTATCGCCCGGAAGAACTTCGGAGCGTTAGCAATTGAAATTTGTGACACGAAGGGAGAACCATGACCGGCCAAAAACGTCTCGGCCACCGTCTTCTTCTCTACCGCCTTGCCCTGAGTTGCCGCACCAAAGGAGTTCATGTCGCTCCCGCCCAGCATCGGCGTTGAGTCTGAGTTCTGACCGCCCGTATTTGAATAAACCTGCGTGTCGAGCATGACCGCTTTTACATTCGGACGATTCTGTAACACCACTTTGGATACATTCTGATATCCGATGTCACCCATACCGCCATCCCCACCAACGATCCATACCTTGGGCAACTCTTTAATCTCGTCATTGGTCATCAAATTGTCACTAAAGTGTGTGTAATCGTAGTAGTCCTGCTCTGTGATCGACTCGCCGGTCTTAGCTATGAGCGTATCGGCAAGGCGTTCCGGAATGACCGACCGACGTGCGTGGTCGACCATAAAGCTCTCACCAAAGAGCCAACCGATCGTCGCCCCGTCCTGAAACAGTGAATTCATCCATGGGTAAGGATGTGGATTGTTGGGCGGGGTCGACCCATATACCGTGTTACAACCAGTGTGAGCGGCCATCGCCATAACGCATTGGCCATTGTCCAACCGACCGTCGAGGGCCTGTAAATCTTTATGGTTAAACGACTCCTGCTGAAGCACGGTCGCGAGTGCGTCGACAATCTC
Source organism: uncultured Vicinamibacteraceae bacterium (assembly GCA_964507425.1). Lineage (GTDB taxonomy): Bacteria > Acidobacteriota > Vicinamibacteria > Vicinamibacterales > UBA8438 > DTWD01. Next base: position 834 of record CAZDQD010000118.1, on the reverse strand, counting down.
TTCATTCGATATCGGGCCGTGCGCGTCCAATCTAGCATCAGTATCCTTGTCACTGTCACCACCAAGCCCCATCACGGTGTGCGCAATGGTTCGAACAAAGAGTTTGTGCTGTTCCGGATGACTCGCAGCCAGGGACTCCAGATATGCAACGCTCCCGTGACGGAGCTGGGCCGCTTTCTCTGAAAATCGATCTGCTTTAGCGTGATAAAGCGGTCGCATGTAGGCTTCGGTTATGGACGCGATCGCACGCAAGACGCTCTTCTCGCCACATCCGGCACAAGCACCGTCACCCGATACAAGGGCGTCATAATTTCGACGAACCATTAAGTGGTTTCGTAGCGTCGCCGTTTTGGAATCGACAGGGTGCTCGTCATTGTAAAACCCTAGAAACTTCTGCTCCGTATCTGGCAAAAGGTCGAGAAAGGCCGTTCCGGTCTCATGTTCCGCATTGACACTCTCTGTCTCCGCCACCATCCGTAACGCATCGTGGTCACCGCATGCGGTGACACATGCCGCGCATCCCTTACAAAGGTCGGAAACGAAAATCGAGAACACACCACCACTCCCCGGGTTCTTTTTTTCCGGACCTTTAAAGATCGCATTGACCTTGTTATACGCGACTGGCGCCTGATCGAGAATACCGAGAAACTGGTCACGCGCAGTTTCTGAAAAACCATTCAGGCCGTCCATAGCCTCTCGGACGAGTTCCGGAAACGGAGTACTGGCCTTGTTGCCCACTGCATCGTTCATTAACAGCCTGGTTCGTTGCTCGATCTCAGGAACGTGGGCGATCAATTTCGTCCGGTCGTCCGCACCGTCAACGTAGTGGTCGAT
>CAZDQD010000117.1:0-22230 GCA_964507425.1 uncultured Vicinamibacteraceae bacterium | reverse complement strand
TTGGATGACGGGACAACCATTCTTGTTGATGCTTCCCCGGACCTTCGCGCCCAAGCGCTCCGGTTCGGATTAACTCGAGTGGATTTGATTCTTTTGACGCATAGTCATGCAGACCATGTGCTTGGTCTTGACGATGTTCGGATATTTAACTTCCGTCAACGTGCACCTATTCCGTGCCTGGGCACACCCAGAACTCTTGCGCAGATTCGGAGCATGTTTGCGTATGTGTTTGACCCTGCGACGCCCAAGGGTGGTGGTCTCCCGCAATTAGAACTATTTGATCTCGTCGGACCGTTCTCCACCAGTAACGTCACGGTTGTGCCGGTTCCGGTTATGCATGGCACGTTGCCGGTACTTGGATTTCGAATTGGTCCGTTTGCCTACCTCACGGATTGCAATGCGATCCCGGAGGAGTCGTGGTCATTACTGCAGGGGCTTGACGTGTTGGTGCTTGATGCACTTCGGCACAAGCCGCATCCCACGCATTTTACCGTCAGCCAAGCTGTAGAGGTGGCGCAGCGTATCGGTGCGAAGCGCACGTTGTTTACGCATATGACTCATGACCTTCCCCATGTCGAGACATGTCGGCAATTGCCGGGTGGCATGGAACTGGCGTACGACGGGTTAACTATCGAGGTTGAGTCTGGGACGGCGGAGAACGTGCGTTCTTTGTCCGAAGTAGAGGGTCGTTAATTTGTATGTCTGTCGATTATTATTGTGAGCCCCTGTGAACGTCATTCATTATCCCAACGACCCGGTGCCGGCGAACTGGACTAATCCAGCCGTCGCTCTCGGGAATTTCGACGGTGTGCATCGTGGTCATACGAAAATCCTTAAGAACGTCTGCGCACGTGCCAGTGAACGCGGTGGCACGCCGCTTGTGCTCACATTTGAACCCCATCCGACGCGAATTGTCCGTCCCGACAAAGCCCCTCCGCTATTGATGACTGCGTCTCAGAAGCTTGCGTGTTTTGAGATGGCCGGCATAGAAGGCGTCGCTATGGTGGAATTTACCGCCGACCTTTCACAGTGGACACCTGATGAGTTCGTCCGGCGGGTGCTAGTCGACTGGTTGCGGGCAAGTGAAGTTTGGGTCGGTGCAAACTTTTTGTTTGGACATGAACGGAGTGGCAACTATTCCTTGCTTCGGTCCTTGGGCGCTCGGTACGGGTTTTTGACGGACAAAATTGAGCCCGTGCGGTACAAAGATTTCATTGTCAGTAGTACACGCGTGCGAAGACTGATTAGTGATGGGCGCGTTGATGAGGCGGGAGCGCTGCTGGGCCACCATTACATGTTGGACGGCGTTATCGAGACCGGGTCTGGCAGAGGGCGTGGTCACGGAATACCCACCGCGAATTTGCAGACAAAGAATGAACTGTTACCACCGGATGGTGTCTATGCGACAACGGTAACTATCGATAGTCGTATTTTGGGTTCCGTCACAAACATTGGGCATCGCCCAACATTTGGCAACGACGGACCTCGTGTTGTGGAGACCCACATTTTTGATTTCGATGCTGACCTGTATGGAAAAGACATTAGGTTGGCATTTGTACAACGGCTTCGCGAGGAAAGAACCTTCGATGATGCGGATGCGTTGCGGCAGCAAATTGACACAGATTGTGCGAACGCGAAGAAGCTGTTTACGGAGATTTCACTATAGTTACCCGTGCTCACGCTGCGAGATTGCCAGATGCGCCTGCTATTTACGGACGAACGGCAGCTTATAATTTGGGTTAAGCGAATGGTGAGCACCACGCCCTAATCGATGCGTCTCTACAACACACTAACTCGCGAAGTCGAGCAATTTAATCCACTCCGGGATAACACGGTGCGGATGTACGCCTGTGGGCTCACCGTCTATGCTCGTGGGCATATCGGCAATTTCCGAACGTTTGTTTCGTTGGATGTCCTACGTCGGGTCTTGCGATACGTCGCGGGTTATGAGATGCGACAAGTCGTTAATTTCACTGATGTGGATGACAAAACGATTACGGGAGCCCAGAAGGCTGGCATGGGGTTGCGCGAGTATACGGACCAATATATTCAGGCTTTTCTCGAAGATACGGCATCGCTAGGGATTGAGCCTGTTGAAGAGATGCCTCGTGCGACCGATGAGGTCAATCTTCGCGCGATGGTGTCAACAATTCAGGAACTGGAACGTCGCGGACACACCTACCGAAGTGATGGGTCCATTTATTTCAAAATTTCGACCTTGGCAGGTTATGGCAAGTTGGCTCGACTTGATCACGAGGGCATGCAGGATGGTGCCCGTGTTGATAGTGATGACTATGCCAAGGAACACGCGCGTGACTTTGCATTGTGGAAAGCGACTGAACCCGACGAACCGAGTTGGGATTTTGGTGTGGGCGTCGGGCGACCTGGCTGGCACATTGAATGCTCGGCAATGGCGCTTCGCTTATTGGAGGGAGCCCCGATTGATATTCATGCGGGCGGCGTCGACTTGATCTTTCCGCATCATGAAAATGAAATTGCGCAGTCAGAGGGTTCAACCGGTGAGACATTCTCGCGATTTTGGGTGCATGTTGAGCATCTCTTACTCGACAAAGACGTCAAGATGTCGAAATCGCTGGGGAATGTGGTGACAGTCCAGGAAATTCTTCAGCAGGGTTATCGGGCCTCGGCGCTTCGGTATGTGTTGATTTCCACTCATTATCGAAAACAGCTGCGTTTTACATGGGAGAGCCTGGCCCAGGCTGAGGAAGCTTTACGCCGTTTAATGGACTGCCTTGGCAGGCTTGAGCGTGTCTCTGGCGATGCGGGTGACGGTGGCATCACAAGTCGTGTCGACGGTGCGTTGGCTGCATTTAACGCGAGATTGGCGGATGACCTGAATACACCAGGTGCGCTTGGTGTCATGTTTGAACTCGTACGGGACGTCAATGCAGCCATTGATGCAAATGGCCTGAGTGCCGACGATGCGCAGCGAGTGCGAGACGCCTTCGATCGATTTGATGACGTGCTGGGCGTGATTGCATTACGTCGTGTGGAAGATGCGGCCCCTCCGGTGGATATCGAGGAAATCGAGCGGTTGATTGGTAATCGTAAGGAGGCGCGCCGTAACCGAGATTTTGCAGCAGCCGATGCTATCCGAGACGATTTGGAGAGCCGTGGCGTGATCCTTGAGGACTCGCCGAGTGGCACACGTTGGAAACGTAAATAGACCGTCACAGACGGTTCAGGTGACACCGTCCACAGTTGGTAAATCCGTCAATGTGCAATGTAGAGCAGACGTTGGTCTCCGGTGGCCTGTCTTGAAGCCGTTGGAATCCCTGTGGTACGGTTACCATTCGTGTTTCGGGGTATGCGGGAATAACTCAGTGGTAGAGTGCGACCTTGCCAAGGTCGAAGTCGCGGGTTCGAATCGCGTTTCCCGCTCCATTTTCGTATCTCGGACAACCGTTCTTGTGGTAACAGATGGCGCCGTCGCCAAGTGGTAAGGCAGAGGTCTGCAAAACCTCCATCCCCGGTTCAAATCCGGGCGGCGCCTCCATTTTTTTTCAACAACTTGCAACGACCCAGGTTGTGAGTTGTGGTCTGCGTGAGGCGTGTTCGGAGGAGACGGCGAAGACGGGAGAGCAAGGATGAAGCAATATCAGAAACGATCGATGCGTGAAGTCATGCTCGCGGTGGTTGCGGTCGCACTGTTCGGGTGGATATTGACCGCGGAGCGATGGGACACTGCGGCGGCGCAACAAACAGGGACATTGGCAGATTTCTTCACCGGTCCGCCGCCGAGCGTGGTGAACAGCGATGAGGTCGGCAAAGCGCGCGTCCGTCTCGAACCAGGTGCCCGGGCACACTGGCACAGCCACGGATGGGGCCAACTTCTGCTTCCCGAGGAGGGCCGTGGCCGTTTCCAGATTCGGAACCAGCCGCTACAGGAGTTGCGTCCGGGAGAACCGGTGTTTACCGCCGGTGGTGTTGTGCACTGGCATGGGGCCGCGCCCGACCAGTCGTTGGTCATGATTGCGGTGCAAGGTGGGGGCGCCGAGTGGATGGAACCGGTGAGCGACGAGGTCTACCTCGCCCAACCAGCGCCCTAGTTTTCAGAAGTGGTTATTACTTCATATTTATTCAAATCCGAACGTTTGAAGTGTCGAGTGGTTCCGCAGCACTATTCTGGCGCTGGGGCGTACGCAACCCTCTCGCCACGCGCCGATCCAAGCCATAGTTCGTCCCCAATCACGATGGCCGTGGTGGAGGTCACAAATCCTTCCATCGAGGCGTGCTCATAGATACGTTCAACGTCCAATGTGACCGGGTCGATTGCCGCGACGTTCGACGTTTCAAGTAACGGCTCCCGCGGTTCAGTGATCGACTGTCCGTTCTTGTCGGTGTGGCCCGCTGCGAGCAACGTTGAGCCGTCGAGCGACATCCGAACGTTGTCAGGCCGAAACCCCAGCTGGACGACTTCCGTTTGTACCGGCGTCTGATCAAGTGTGACGCGCGTGAGCTTCTCCTCCTGCCACCCCGCAATGTAAAGCCAGCGCCCGTCCCTTGAGATTTCTAGTCCATTGGGCGCCGAGTTCTCGGTGCCGGGTATCGGGACCCATCCGCTGTCGACGCGCCACGCCCATACATTTCCGAGAGCACCACCTGTGGCTGCAACGCCGCCCCCGGGAAGGGGAACGGCACCATTGATCCGCATTGTGGACAGTGCTGGCACGCATCCAACCCATGTGAAGGATGGTGGGGTCGTTCCGGCGTCTACTTCAAATACCTCGACCGACTCCCTAACGCCGTGGTGCACGACATACAACGTGTGAACAGCGGTGGCTCCCTGTTGTAGATGCAGACCGTGTGATGTGAAGGCCTCCTGCTGCTCTGGGTTCAGGGGACCAGGACACGTTGGGTATGTTGTGCTGTCGAGCCGTTCATTGGCTGTGGCCGTCGGAAAGACGGGGGTCGCAGTTTTGTCACGTACGCTGATGAGTTGCAGCTGGCCACCTTCTCGAAGCCCAGAGGCGATCACCCATTCCTCGCCAGGAAGGACAACAAGGTCTTCGGGGCTAACAAGATCGCAGATGAATTGCACGTCGTCTACGGGTTCGCACGGCGTTACACCGACAGCGGCAAAGCCAGGGCGGACCTCACTCGACTCGGGCGTGGGTTCTGCCACGGGTTCGGGCGCGGGTGCAGGAGCAGTACAGCCCAAAACGAATAGCACGGACGAACCAAGTAGTGTCAGCGTCAGTAGTCTCACAACAGCCCTCCTGTTTAGTTCTCGTTTGCCACAGTCGCGACGAGTATGCCTTTACGGTGTCACGGTTCGACGGTCAGTTCTCCGATGGCCCAGGGATGCTCGATGCAGTGATAGAGAAATGTTCCCGGTGCTTCCACAGTGACGTATTCAAACATTCCGGGCGACAGCGTACTCGTCGTCCAGCTGCCGTTCCGCGCTGCAATGGTGTGCGCCATTTCGCCGTTGTTGATAAAGCGCACACGGCTTCCAGCGCTCACCAGCGTTCGGACGGGATTAAACGCGTGTTCGTCGGTGGCGTTTCGCCTGCCGCCGATTGACCATGTCACTGGATTTTCGCGGAGCGTCGCCGTCTCGATCGTGTCGGCAGCTCGGGGTGCTGGGCCGACCCATCGCGTCAGGTCGTCCAACTGGATCGAGTCAGTCTCGCTTCGCGGTGGGACCGTGCCGTCCAACGCAAATGACCAGAGTTCGGGTCCCATCGCGATGACGATGTATTGTCGGCCGTCTATGGCATATGTTGATGCCGGTCCTGGTCGAAGCCTCGTTTCAGCGGTCAGTGTCTGGAATGCCCACATCCGTTCTCCGCTCCGTGCATCATAGGCTTCGACTTGTCCGTCCGCTGATCCCCAGAACATTAAATTTCCAGCCGTGGTGAGCGGGCCACTTAATCCGAGTCGGCCACCCGGGAATTCATGCTTCCAGGCAATCCGTCCAGTGCGACCGGCGACGGCCGCCAGGATACCTGTCGACGGAGGGAGGGTGAGTCGGTCGTAGCCGCCAGGTCGGTTGTCGGAGATCCATGGGTCTGGCAGGCGGCGCGCGCGGCCGACGTGTGCCCGGCCCTGTGCGTAGATGTAGCCGGTCTGCGGGCTGAATGACATTGGCGTTACCCGTACCATCGGAATCGGCACGCCGGGCGCGACAATTGCATGTTCAGTGATCGACAGGGGGGTATAGCTGCTGCAATTAAGTTCGAACGGTGGTGGCACACGATCCCGCCAGAACGAGCAGTCGGGCAAGATGCTGTCTGCGAGCGGGAAGGGCTGCGTCGGTGCCGTCTTGAGAAATGCGTCTTGGGGAACTTCTCGTTCTTCAATTGGGACGATCGGTTCGCCCGTTTCTCGATCTAGCTGAAAGATGTAACCATCCGCTCGGATTGCGGCCAACGCGTTTCGCATCTGCCCATCGATTTGGGTTTCATACAACAACATCGGCGTCGCAATGTCGGCATCCCAGATATCGTGACGGACAACCTGGTAGTGCCAGCGGCGTTCGCCGGTGTCGATATCGAGCGCAAGGATTGATGCCGTGAACAGATTGTCGCCTTCACGAAGTTCGCCCCCGAACATGGGAACGGGGTTGCCGGTGGCGAAGTAGATCATACCGAGGTCGGGATCGACCGTGCCGTTCAGCCAGACGCCGCCACCACCGAGCTTCCAAATGTCTGAGTCTTGCGGCCAGGTATCGTGGCCGAACTCACCCGGTCGCGGCACCGTAAAAAACGTCCATTGTTTCTCGCCAGTTTGCGCGTCGAGTGCAATGATGCGACCTTGTCCACCGGAATCGCCATTTGCCAGTCCAACGAACACCTTGCCTTGTGCGTACATAGGTGCGGTTGTGACGGATTCGCCGTCCTGCTCGGGAACACTACCCACGGACTCTGCCCAAACTAACTCGCCGGTGTCTTGACGCAGCGCAGCCACTTGCGCATTTCCTAAGCCAACGAAGAGCAGTTCTTCGCTCAGGCCCACACCTTGCCATGACGGAACCATCCCCACTTCGGAGGGGGAGCTACCTGGTTGCCAGCGCCAGATCGTGTCACCGTTTCGCCCATCAAGGGCAAAGATGTTGGCGCCGGCGGTCAGGTACAGGACGCCATCTTTAACGACGGGTGTTGCTCGTGATGAGGCGCCTCCGTCAAGACGGGTTACCCAGGCGCCGCTGAGTCGGCCAACACTCTCGGTTGTGATGTCAGCGAGTGTCGAGTATCGCGAACTTGACCAATTCCCTCCTGCGAATGGCCAATCTTCTACTGGAAATCCTCGGCCGTGCTCTTGGGACTGGGCTTGTAATCCAATTGCGAGTGTTGCGATCCCCGCAACCAGAAAAGTGGCCATTGCACGCTTGTGTTCACCCATGGCGATTGGCGCTCTCCTTCTGCTGTTGTGGCCTGCGAGAACCAGTCTCTTTGGTCCGGCTCTGCAGACTGTAGTGCCGGTTAACGTCGCAAGTCACACGTTTCGTTTTCTGCCAGGTTCAGCTTCTATCGTTCCTGCCTAGACTGTGTTTTGTTCCAAAGAGGGACAGTAGCAGAATTAGCGTGCGCGCGATGATAATTAGATCGCCGAACACTGAGATGTTGGCAATGTAGTGCTTTGAGAGCATTATTTTTTTGGGCAAAATCTTGTCAATGTATTCCTGTTCAGGGTTCCTGGCCGAGCTGAGTTGGTCGCCCTCATTGTGATACTTCAGTGATGCCGGATCTGTGATCCCTGGTCGCACCTCGAGGATCGAAGCATAATCAGCGTGCTTTAACTGGACATAGCGCGATGATTCCGGTCGAGGGCCAACGAGTGACATGTCCCCTCTTATGATGTTGATGAGTTGTGGAAGCTCGTCAAACCTATAACGTCGAAGCCAGCGACCAATACGAGTCACACGGGGATCATCAGCGAGGGTAATCGAAGACCAGTTGTCGGTTCTGGAGTGCGTCATGGTTCGGAGTTTGATGATTTGAAACGGCAAAAACCCACGGCCGATGCGTTCGTCACGAAAAAAGATTGGGCCAGGGGAATCCCATTTAATCAGTAGGGCTGCGACGGCGATAACCGGAGTGGCAAGTATTAACGTGCAAACGGACGCGACTAAATCCATGACGCGTTTGGATGTTGCAGTTGCCGTTGTCATCGTGTGTGCTGGCGAACGGTACTGATGACGGCATCGACGACGTCGGCGACGTCTTGGTCGGTCATTGCCGAATAGATGGGGAGTGAGAGGATGTCCTGGAATGCCTGGTCGGCGTGTGGGAAGTGAGCCGATGAGTATCTACTGTTTTGGGCATATTTCGGATGCTGGTGGAGCGGTCTGTAATGAACGGAAGTCCCGATCTGAGCGGTTGCAAGTTGTTGTATGAATTCGTCACGGCTGATGGCGAGTTGGTCGTGTGTGAGGCGTAGGGAGTACAGGTGCCATGACGGTTCTGCGTGTGTGGTACGAGCGGGTACGCCAATAGCCGAGATGTCACGAAACGACTTGTCGTACGTGTTTGCAATAGCGGAACGCCTGCGCCACATGCTATCGCAGCGGCGGAGTTGTGAGAGACCTAAAGCGGCCAATATATCGGACAGGTTGTATTTAAACCCCTTGCTCGCTATTTGGTACTGCCAAGGCGCGCCATGTTCTGGCGCGTGGTCGATGCCGTGCAGACGCATCTGACGCAGTCTGTGTGCGCGGTCGCCGTTCTCCGTCGTAATCATGCCCCCTTCACCGCTGGTGATTGTTTTTGTGGCGTAGAACGAAAAACATGTGAATTCACTAAGAGAACCAATCGTTTGTCCACGAAACGAGGTAGGCAAGGCGTGGGCGGCATCTTCGATGACGTGGATGGCGTGTGCGTCTGCAAGTTCCAACAGCGCGTCCATGTCACACGGGTGCCCGCCGTAGTGCATCGGGATGATTGCTTTTGTGCGTGGTGTAACGGCATTGGCCGTTGCGGTCGGGTCGATAGTCAACCTGTCTGAGAGGCAGTCGACGAGGACAGGAATAGCTCCAGTGTATTCAACGACTTCGGCGGTGGCTGCGAAGGTCATGGTTGGCACAATGACTTCGTCGCCGTTACCGACACCGATTGCTTCGAGTGCGAGATGCAAGGCCGCCGTTCCGGAATTAACTGACACGGCATGAGAGGCGCCTACGTAGTCAGCGAATTCCTTTTCGAACTGCTCTGATTGAGGGCCGGTCGTCAGCCATCCTGAGCGCATCGTACGCGCGACAGCGTCGATGTCGCTATCTGTGATGTCGGGGCAATGAAAGGGAAGAAATGACGTGCGCATAAAGGAGTCGTGCTCCTACTGGGATATTTTACGAATGCAGCCAATGTAATGTGTGCAAAGTGGGCGGAATACCTCGAGTATGTGACAGAGCGTGACTGACCAGGGTGCAATTAGGCGCGCCAGTGGGGGCGCCAGGGTGATCGGTTTAAGTGTCACATGACACGATGGAAACAGACGTCGAACTTCTGATCGGCTGACGCGACGCACACCGGGATTGTTGGGATTATTGACATGAAAGTCGTACCACAGGATGAAGCCTTTGTGATCGAGGACACGCATCATTTCTGCGGCGATACGTGTTCGTGTGTCGGTGTCCAAAACTGAGGTAAACAGTGTTGATTGCAGCACGATGTCGTAGCTGTTGTCTTCAGCGGGAAGGGAACTACCGTTGGCACAGTGCAGGGTCACGGTTTTGGCTGTGTTCTTTATTGCAGTTTCCACGCAACGAGGGTCAACGTCCACACCGGTGATATTGGAAGGGTCCGCGCCCCATTTGATGAACTCGTTGATCCAGAATCCGTTCCCGCAGCCGATGTCGAGAATTCGCATCGAGTGTAGGTTTTGTATCCCTAGCCCCTTCAACATGTCGAGCATTCGACGTTCACGTGTCTGGATGGTGTAGAGATGTGCCGCGTCGAATGGGGAATGCCGTTTGTGCACAGCTGTTTACCGTGTCAGGGCGGTCATTCGTCGGGGAATACGGTCAGCGAGTCCCACCATCCAGCGTAAGAGGGCACATCCGAAACCAACTCCATATCCGGTATGCATTGCAGCAAATGCGAGCGACACTCGCATTTTGACAGTGAGTGGTTGTTTGCGCGCAGCGCGTAATGAGACACACAAGTTCGTGACGACATACAAGATTGGAACTGCTACAGAAAGCGTGCGACCGAGAAACCCTCCAATCGCCAGGTCGAGAATGCCGACGACACTGGCCGCGACGAATAGCGTTGGAACAATCATTCTGAATGAGACGACCTGGTGGTGTTTCCGAACAAGTGCAAGTTTCCAGAAGCCATACTGCAGGTACTGGTGCCATAACGCGCAGAGCCCATCACGCACACAATACGTATACCGCACAGCGGGTGACACGTATATTCGCCCACCGTGTTTGGTGATCCTCAAACTGAGGTCGTCGTCTTCATTGCGGATGAAGTTTTCGTCGAAGGTCCCGACCCGCTCGAAGAGCCAACGCCAGCATGTCGCCATTGCGGCGCCATCGACATAACCTTCGTAGCCGGGGAAGCGATGTTTGGCGTTACCAACACCAAACGGGTGAGACATCGCGATCGCTATTGCCTGTCCCGTTACACTGCGACCCTTATGCATGATGGGGCCTCCAACGGTCCATGCTTCAGGATGGCTGCGTAGCAGACGTACACTTTGTTCGACGAAGTCATGGTTCGCCGTGGCATGGCCATCCATTCTAATGATGATCTCGCCTGTCGCTGCGGCGATACCACGGTTTAATCCATTGGCAACATATTCTTCAGCGTTTGTTAAGAGTCGTATGCGTTTATCACGGCGGCTGCAGGTTTCCACGATGCGACGCGTGCTGTCAGTGCTACTACCGTCAACAACGATGATCTCCATTCGTGTTGTTGGGTATGTCTGCGAGGTGAGAGATTCGAGGCAGGCCCTGATGAAGTGTTCTTCGTTTCTGCAGGGAACGATGATGGATACAAACGGCACGACACCCATAGGTTTCAAATCCTAGTTTGACGTGAAAGCGTAGTTGATGAAAAGGTCTGAAGTGAACAGCTGGCCTCCTCGCGGTGTGGAATTATGCGGTCTGTTACTAAGAAGTTGTTTGAGTTGGATGAAGTGCTTATTCTTGAGCAGTACAACTTCTGTGTTTTAAGCGTTGAGGGTGTTTTGCCGGCATAACGACGGAGGGATGGCAATGAGAATTAAATGGAATGCAATAAAAATCGGTCTCGCTGCGACGGCAGTTATGGTCGGTATGTCATCCACGGTGGCGGCGCAAGGAACGCAGAATGGTGAGTGGCGCAGTTATGGTGGTGATATTGCGAACACGCGATACTCGCCACTTGATCAAATTAACGCAGAGAATTTCAGCGATCTTGAAGTGGCGTGGCGATTCAAGACTCACAATTTCGGTCCAAATCCAGAATTTAACTTCCAGTCGACGCCGTTGATGATTGATGGCGTCGTTTATTCCACGGTGGGTTCTCGTCGGTCGGTGGTGGCGCTTGATGCTGGAACCGGGGAACTGTTGTGGATGCATCGCCTTGATGAGGGTGAGCGCGGTGCAGCAGCACCCCGTCGACTGTCGGGACGCGGATTAGCCTATCGGGCCCATGAGGACGGTGGGCAGATCTTTTACGTAACGCCTGGGTATCAGCTCCTTGGCCTGGACGCGGCAACCGGACGTCGCCTGGCGTCGTTTGGCACGGATGGGATCGTTGACCTTAAGCAGAATTTCGATCAGGACATTGATTTGATAACTGGTGAAGCCGGACTGCACGCAGCGCCGATTGTGGCAGGCAGCACTATTGTGGTTGGCGCGGCTCACCTTCCCGGAAGCACACCAAGATCGATGGCCAATGTGAAGGGGTACATTCGTGGGTTTGATGCTGATAGTGGAGATAGAAAGTGGATTTTCCATACCATTCCAGGCGCAGATGAATTCGGAAATGACAGCTGGCTGAATGAGTCGTGGCGGTATACCGGTAACACAGGGGTGTGGGGACAAATTAGTGTTGATTTGGAACTGGGCATTGCCTATCTCCCCACTGAGATGCCGACGAATGACTATTACGGTGGCCATCGACACGGGGACAACCTTTTTTCCGACAGTTTAGTGGCGGTTGATCTGGAGACTGGTGACAGGCTCTGGCATTACCAATTTATCCATCACGATGTTTGGGACTGGGATATTCCATGTGCGCCTATCCTTGCGGATGTCGTCATTGACGGGGTTGAGCGGAAGATTGTCGCGCAGCCTACAAAACAGGTGTGGCTTTACGTTTTCGATCGCGTCACGGGTGAGCCGATTTGGCCCATTGAAGAACGAGAGGTTGAGGCGTCAAATGTTCCAGGAGAGTTACTTGCGTTAACGCAGCCGTATGTAACGAAACCTCCAGCCTACGACCGCCAGGGTGTCTCATTGGATGACCTGATTGACTTTACGCCAGAGATTCAGCGTCGTGCAGAGGCGATAGCCGCGAGACATCGTCTTGGCCCGATTTTTACGCCACCGACGGTTTCTGATGTGAATGGTGTTGCTGGGACGCTGATGCTTCCGTCTCAAGCGGGCGGTACAAATTGGCCCGGCGGGTCGATCGATCCAGAGACGGGTATCGTGTACCTATACACATACACCCAGGTTGTGTCTTTGGGACTAATCAACGACCCAGAACGGTCGGATATGAACTTTATTCGGGGGAGGGCTCGGGAGATTCCTGCCGCTGAGGTCGCCTTAAACGTCGATGGTATTCCGTTGGTAAAACCACCATGGGGACGTATTACGGCGATTGACCTTAAGGAAGGTGAAATCTTGTGGCAGGTTCCTCATGGTGAGACACCTGACAACATTCGAAACCACCCGTTGCTTGAGGGTGTGACATTGCCGCGTACGGGCCGGATCGGACGTGTCGGGACACTGAATACGAAGACCTTGGTTATTGCTGGTGAAGCTGGCACGTTCACGACACCTAGTGGAGAGGTCGGGGCAATGTTACGTGCCTACGACAAGTTCACGGGACAAGAAGTTGGCGAGGTCTTTATGCCCACGGGGGTCTCCGGGTCACCCATGACTTACATGCATGACGGAAAGCAGTATGTCGTGACGGCCATCAGTGGTGGCGGATTTGCCGGCGAACTCATGGCGTTTCGACTGCCTAACTAACCGAGCGACACGTTGTCGCTACTTGTGCCTACGATGCCAGCCTTTGATGAGGCTGCCCCGGAGCCGTTAGCCCGTTACTCTGGGCTCGGTCACATCGCGGCGATGATGTCATTGAACGCGCGACTAGGCCTCATCGCTTGCTCTGCAAGTTCGTCATCGGGTTTGTAGTAGCCGCCGAGATCAACTGGTGATCCTTGGGCTGCTAACAGTTCGGCTGTGATGGTATTTTCGCGTTGCTTAAGGTCAGCGGCGACGGCACGAAATCGGTCTTTTAGCTCGGTGTCTTCATCCTGTTCAGCGAGTGCCTGGGCCCAGTAGAGCGCAAGGTAAAAACTACTCCCGCGGTTGTCTAATTCATTTACCTTCCGGGACGGGTACCGCTCGTGCTCCAAATAGGCGCCGATTGCCTGGTCTAGAGTTTTTGCCAGAAGACCGGCCTTTGCGTTATCCGTTTTCTGGGCAGCAAGTTCTAGAGACGGAACAAGGGCACAGTATTCACCAAGCGAGTCCCATCGCAAATGCCCTTCGCGAAGCATTTGGTCAACATGCTTGGGTGCCGAACCGCCAGCCCCGGTTTCAAAAAGCCCACCACCGTTTAGCAGCGGAACAATTGATAGCATTCGCGCGCTGGTTCCTAATTCGAGGATAGGGAAGAGGTCGGTGAGGTAGTCTCGAAGCACGTTTCCTGTTACCGAGATTGTGTCTTCGCCTTGTCGGATTCGGTCAAGTGAGAACCGCATCGCGTCGACCGGTTTTAGAATCTGAATGTCGAGTCCTACGGTGTCGTGTTCTGCCAGGTAGCCATGCACCTTAGTGATGAGCGCGGCGTCGTGGCTGCGGTTTTCGTCGAGCCAAAACACCGCGGGAGAACCAGACTGTTTCGCCCGCGTTACCGCAAGTTTGATCCAGTCGCGGATCGATTCGTCTTTGGTTTGGCACATACGGAAAATATCTCCAGCGTCGACAGACTGTTGGAGCAGGGTTTCATCGTCGCTCCCGACGACGCGAAAATGTCCACCGCCAGGCGCGACAAATGTTTTGTCGTGTGACCCGTATTCCTCCGCCTTTTTTGCCATCAACCCGACGTTCGACACGCCTCCCATTGTCGCTGGGTTAAATTGACCGTGCGTTTGACAGTCCTCGATGATGGCTTGGTACATTGTCGCGTAGCTACGGTCTGGAATCATCGCGATGGTGTCCTGTAGTTCGTCGTCGTTATTCCACATCTTTCCGCCGTCACGCACAACGTTTGGCATCGACGCATCGATGATGACGTTGTTTGGTACGTGCAGGTTCGTTATGCCTTTACGAGAGTCGACCATGGCTAATGCTGGTCGTGACGCGTAAGTGGAAGCGATGTCGGCTTCAATTTCACTTTTCTGGCTTGGTGAGAGCGAGTCGAGCTTCTCGAGGACACCAGCGATTCCGTTATTGACGTTGGCGCCCACATCGTCCAGGGTGGCACGATGTTTGTTCAAGGCGTTCTGATAATAGACAGCGACACAATGGCCGAACATGATTGGGTCAGAGACCTTCATCATCGTGGCTTTGAGGTGAAGTGACAGTAAAGAACCAGTATCGTGGGCTTCGTTGATGGTGTCGGCGAAAAATGTTCGAAGAGCGGACGCACGCATTACCGCGGTGTCAATGACCTCATAGTCGAGGAGTGGGATCGAGTCTTTAAGTACGGAGACCGTGCCGTCAGCTGCAAGAAATTCGATACGGACGTTGTCGGACTTTGCGACCGTCACCGACGATTCACTCTCGTAGAAGTCTCCGTCCTTCATGTGCGCTACTTTGGTGCGTGAACCAGATTTTGGCCATGGTTTCATCATGCGATGAGGATGTTTATTTGCAAAGGTCTTTACGGAACGGGCTGCGCGACGGTCAGAGTTTCCTTCGCGGAGTACGGGATTGACAGCAGACCCCAGCACTTTTGCAAAGCGATCCTGAAGAGCCTGCTCGTTCTCTTCTTTTGGATCCTCAGGGTAATCTGGAATGTTGTAACCATGGTCCTGGAGCTCTTTAATAGCCGCCTGGAGCTGTGGTATAGAGGCGCTAATATTCGGTAGTTTGATGATATTCGCGTCTGGAGTTGTGGCAAGTTCCCCCAGCCGTTCCAATTCATCAGGAATACGTTGTTCTGGCTGAAGTGCCTCTGGGAATGCAGCAATGATCCGCCCTGCCAAAGAAATGTCGCGAACTTCCAATTCAATGCCGGTTCCTTTGGTATAGGCCATAACAATAGGCAGAAACGAGTACGTTGCTAAGGCTGGAGCCTCGTCAATCTTGGTCCAAATTATTGTTGCCGGTGACATGTTGTTCCTTACGTAGAGGGCCTTCGGTGCCAATACTCTAATGATGCGTTCTTAATGTGTGGTGTTCAGCCCGTGATCGTAGTCCATTCTTCACGTGGGCGTCACAGACTACTACTAGCGGTGTTTCCGAATCTCACTATAAGTTGCGGAGTTTTAGACGTGTCCCTGAATTATTCCATGGAAATGGGCGGGATTGAGACCGTGGCCATTGACACATGTTGAAAGCGGCCGTATAAGTTCCCAGAGCGTTTAGGTTTCCACCGACCATATGTCGGGCATTTGCGTATCTAGTTGTGGTGCAAATTATGTCTAATCGATCGACTTTGTTTCTTCAGTTGCCGGTGTTGCTCGTTGTTATCCTGTTCGGTTCCGTCTACGACGCCGGTGGCCAAACTGTGGACTTTCAGCGGGAAGTACGGCCCATACTCGCGGACAATTGTTTTCGTTGTCACGGGCCGGACCCAAGTACTCGTCAAGCGCAGTTGCGCCTTGATACAGAGGAAGGGGCTTTTGAAATGCGCCGCCGGGGACAGGCGGTTGTTCGCGGTGATGCGGCAGCGAGCTTGATTTATCAACGGATCACGCACGACAACGAGCAGATGCGGATGCCGCCACTGTCAGCGAACAAGACACTGGACTCAAATCAAATTGAGGTGTTGAGACGTTGGATTGAAGACGGCGCGTTGTGGGACCAGCACTGGTCGTTTAAGGCAGTTGCAACAACCGACGCACCGGCGGTCTCGAACAACACATGGGTTCGTAACTCTGTGGACCGTTTTGTTTTGGCGAAACTGGAAGATGAAGGATTGATGCCTGCGCCTGAGGCCGACAGGCGAACATTGGCCAGACGTGTTGCGCTTGATTTGACTGGGCTTCCACCGAAACCTGAACTGCTTGATCGGTTTTTGAATGACAGTTCGGACCAGGCGTACGAAACGTTTGTTGATGCGTTGTTAGGGTCTGTGCACTGGGGGGAGCATCGAGCACGATATTGGTTGGATGCGGCTCGTTACGGTGATACCCACGGTATTCATATCGACAACTATCGCGAGATGTACCCCTATAGGGATTGGGTGATTCAAGCGTTTAATGAAAATAAACCGTTTGATGAGTTTACGATCGAGCAGCTCGCGGGTGACCTGTTGCCGGAACCGTCACTTGATCAGTTGGTAGCGACGGGGTTTCAACGTAACAACATTACGACGAATGAGGGTGGTGTCGTCCCCGAAGAGTACGAAGCGATTTACGCGAAGGACCGTGCAGAGACCGTCGGTGGCGTGTTCCTCGGTCTGACGGTCGGGTGTGCGACTTGCCACGATCACAAATTCGATCCCATCCAGCAGCGAGAGTTCTACGCGATGACAGCGTTTTTCCGGAACACCACGCAGTATGTGATGGACGGGAATGTCTCTGACCCGCCTCCTATTTTGGTGGTTCCAGAGGCGAGCGATCGGGAACTCTGGGGTGAGCTCCGGGAAGCAGCGGCGGACACCGAAGTGCTACTCACACGGCGCTCAAATGCGGTTGTTGACACGTTTGGTGAATGGCTTGCCACCGGGGAATACCAAACCATAGAGGCGCCGCTTGAAAAGGACGCCGAGCGGATGCGGTTGGTTCTTGACGACAATACGACGGCACCGTCCTTTTTGCTCGACGGTGAGACGCATGCTGTTGAACTTCACGGTGGCGCCCGAGTTGGAACGGGTCCTAACGGACAGCCCGGGTTGGTATTTGAGGAAGAATCGTGGGCTACATTACCCGCGCTGCCTCTCGATAGTGATACGCCGTTTTCGATGGCGCTGTGGATCTATCAGCCGGAGCAGGAAGGAAACTTTGTGGTGGCTGGTCAGTACGATGTGGATGACGGGTCCCGCGGTTGGTTGATGAATATTGGTTCTCGACAGTTGTCATTCAGTTTGAGGGGAGATCAGGATCCCGATTCTGGTCGTCGACCAGCGCCGCGAGTGTCGCCCGTAAACACGAAACGGATGCCGCCCGGCGAATGGACGCACATTGTGGTGACACACGATGGTAGTGGTGAGCGTGCGGGGATGGACGTGTATCGCGATGGAGAAGTCCTTGAAGCGTCCGGGACGGAATACTTTACGAAGGTGCTCGGAAGTATCAAGGCGGATCGTCCGCTAGAGCTCGGCCGTGGCGTTACCGAGATTCGACAAGAGCAGGAGATGCGGTATTTCGACGGTGGTGGCATCGCGGATTTTCGTGTCTTTAATCGTCCTTTGACGGTGCAAGAGGCCGGGGTGGTCTTCCTTTGGTCGACGCTGGAGCGCGCGCGAGAAAAATCACCCGACGAATTGACAGTTGACGAGCGAGACGCGCTGCAACGGTATTATCTCAGCGTTAAAGATGGTCAGTACCGAGCTCTTGTTACTCAGGCTCAAGACATTCAAGACCAATGGCGGGAACTGCGTCGCCGTGGGGGAATCACTCATGTAATGAACGAGCGTCTTGACGCGGAACCTGAGGCACATGTGCTCTATCGTGGCATGTATGACCAGCCGCGTGAACGCGTGTTGGCCGGGGTGCCTAGTGTGTTGCCGCCGATGGCCGAATCTTCACCGCGCAATCGTCTTGGGCTCGCACACTGGTTGGTGAATGAGGACAATCCACTGACGAGTCGTGTGACGGTGAATCGGTACTGGCAACAAGTTTTTGGCACAGGACTCGTTACAACGAGTGAAGACTTTGGGGCACAAGGCGATACTCCGACTCATCCGGAGTTGCTTGACTGGCTGGCTGTGGAATTCCGGGAATCGGGTTGGGATGTGAAGCAGTTTTTCCGGATGCTGGTCACCTCGGCAACGTATCGACAATCGGCTTTGGTGACTGCGAACAAACTTGATCGGGATCCAGCGAACCGTATGCTTTCTCGAGGACCGCGCTTTCGTATGGACGCGGAAATGGTTCGGGACTACGCGTTGGCTGCGAGTGGCCTTCTAGTCCGGACAGTCGGTGGCCCGAGTGTCCGGCCGTATCAACCGGAAGGTGTGTGGTCGACGGTAGCAATGCCGCAGAGTAACACCGGACTGTACGAACAGGATGCCGGCGAGAAGCTTTACCGGCGGAGTCTTTACAGTTTTTGGAAGCGGTCGGCGCCGCCACCGTCGATGGAAATATTTAACGCTCCAACACGGGAACATTCCGTTGTTAGACGTGAGCGAACGAATACACCGTTACAGGCGTTGGTGACAATGAATGACCCTCAATTTATTGAGGCATCACGGTACTTGGCCCAGCGGGCCATCCGTGACGGTGGCGCTGATTTCGACGAACGACTTGACTTCGTGACTACGCGACTTCTGGCGCGAGTTTTCGATGCAGATGAACGCAGCGTTGTCCTTCGGACATACGACCGTTTATTGAATGCCTACCGAGTTGATACCGCAGGAGCGGAAGAATTGATTCATGTTGGCGACTCGACACCGACGCTTGGTCTTGCAGTCGATGAGTCAGCCGCGTGGACAATGGTCGTTAATCAGCTAATGAATTTGGATGAGGTTTTGAATAAGTAGTCTCGAGCATCGATCTGGTTTTCAAGGAGAGCGTCAACAATGGATCCAATCCGTGAACTCATTCTTGCTGAGACGAGGCGACAGTTTTTTGGCAAGGTAGCTAAAGGTATTGGCGGGCTCGCGCTATCGAGTCTAATGGCTGGTGACAATTCGGCACATGCGCTGGCGCCACTAGGTCAAGAACCAGCAATTGGAGGCTTACCGTCGTTGCCTCACTTCGCACCTAAAGCCAAGCGTTGTATCTACCTCCATATGATGGGGGCCCCGCCGCAGATGGATTTGCTCGACTATAAGCCGGGGATGAAAGACTGGTATGACAAGGACCTGCCAGAGTCGATCCGTCAAGGACAGCGGCTGACTACGATGACATCGGGTCAGGCACGCTTTCCGATCGCGCCGTCAGTCTTTGAATTTCAGCAGCACGGGCAAAGCGGAGCCTGGGTGTCTGAACTGTTACCGCACACGGCAAGCATGGTTGATGATCTCGCCATTGTACGTTCGATGCATACTGATGCGATCAACCACGAGCCGGGAATTACGTTTATCCAAACAGGGCAACAAATTCCTGGCCGTCCGTGTATCGGTTCGTGGTTCGCCTACGGGCTGGGTAGTATGAACGAAGACCTTCCCACATTTGTCGTTATGAACGCTGAGAAAAGTCACCCGAGGTCCGGCGTGCAGGCGATTTCAGCAAAATTGTGGAGTGCAGGGTTTTTGTCGCCTGAGTATTCAGGGGTTGGTCTACGTGCCGGGGCAGACCCCGTGCTTTATGTGCGTGACCCCGATGGAGTGTCACGAGAGGTCCGGCGGGAAATG
This sequence comes from uncultured Vicinamibacteraceae bacterium, assembly GCA_964507425.1. Classification (GTDB taxonomy): domain Bacteria; phylum Acidobacteriota; class Vicinamibacteria; order Vicinamibacterales; family UBA8438; genus DTWD01. The sequence continues at coordinate 2,410 of CAZDQD010000117.1, read as the reverse complement.
CTTGATGGACTTGGTGAACTTAACCGTCTCCAACATGAGGAACTTGGGAGTCCGGAGACGCTGGCGCGTATCCAACAGTATGAAATGGCGTACCGCATGCAGATGTCGGTGCCGGAGATGGCTGATCTGTCGAGCGAGCCAGATAGTACCTTTACCCGATGGGGCGAGGAGGCTAAGCAGCCGGGCAAGTTTCAGAACGCAGCGTTGATGGCGCGCCGATTGGTGGAACGTGGAGTTCGTTTCGTCCAGATCTATCACCGAGGCTGGGATGTGCATTCTTTTGCACCGCAGGTACTACCAGCTCAGGCACGGGATGTCGACCGTGCGGCGTGGTCGTTGATCCAGGATCTGAAAGACCGGGGACTGTTTGATGAAACGTTAGTTATCTGGGGCGGTGAATTTGGAAGAACTATCTATTCACAAGGCCGCCTGACGCCGACCGATTATGGACGAGACCATCACCCGCGTTGTTTCAGTCTTTGGATGGCTGGTGGTGGTGTCAAGGGCGGTGTTGTGTACGGCGAAACAGACGAGTTCTCGTACAACATTGTGAAGGACCCAGTGCACATTCGGGACTTTCAGGCCACTATTCTGCACTTGTTCGGTATCGATCACGAGCGTTTTACACATAAGCATCGTGGTCTGGACGCGAGACTTACCGGGGTTGAACCGGCCCGGGTCATACCAGAACTTTTGGCCTAGTGTCACGACTACGGATGCTCACGGCATCCGCCTGGAGGTTGCTGTGAAACAACGGGTTGTTGGCCTAATCGTGGCGTTGGCCACTTTGTTTGTCTCGAGTGGCGCCGCTGCCAACGTCACTATTCGTGATTGGCGCGGCGCATCGCTGAGCGTCGAAGAGGGGAACGTCGACTCGGGCGGTGTTCGCGTCGTCTACCACTCGGCTGGGGAGGGACCCCTCGTCATATTTGTCCATAGCATTACTGGTCCCTGGTTTGATTGGCGGCACCAGATGGTCGCGTTGTCGGGACAATACCGAGTTGTGGCTATGTCGACGAGGGGGACAGATAAGAGCGATAAACCAGAGGGTGTTGAGCACTACACGATGTCGAAAATATCGGGTGACATCGAAGCGATTATCAAGCACTTTGGTGAGGAGCGGGCGATCTTAATTGGCCAGGATAGTGGTGGATTTTATGCGTGGCATTTTGCGATGACCCATCCGGAGCGGACGTCCCACTTCATTTCCGTTGGTACGGTTCATCCCGCCGGACTGCTTAGAGAACTGATCGCCAACGAGGCGCAACAGGAGGCGAGTATGTTTCAACGTGGTATGCAAGAGAATGCGAACGCGGGAGAAGAGTTTGGCGCGCGGATGCGAAACAGTCCGGCACGCTCTGACGATTCAGCGGAATTGGCGGAATTACGGGCGGCTGCCTATGAGCGTCTCTACCCGGAGTCGATTGTCAACTTTTACAAGGCGAACTGGCCTCGACCGCCGTTCGCTATAGATACGGAAGGGTTTGGTTTTCGCATGGGAGAGTTCCCGTTAGTCGAAGCGCCTACGCTTTTGATTTATGGTGAAGACAGTGGTCCGTTTAAACCCGAAACGCTGAATGACATGTGGCGTTGGGTCCAAGGTCCTTTGACGGTTGATATTTTGCCTGGCGTTGGTCACGGCCCACACACACAGGTTCCCGAAGTCGTGACGCCGCGGATTATCGAGTGGTTAAATCGTAACGTTGAGGGTGCTCAATGACGGTCGTTGCACGAGCCGTTATCTTTCGTGTACTCGTTCGGTGCATTTTCGTTGTGATGTTCGGCGTTGTTACGACCATTGTTGTTGGGGCACAGGGTGGCACTGACAATGGGGAATGGCGTGCTTATGCTGCTGACAGTGCAGCGACGAAATATTCACCGCTTGATCAGATTACTGCTGACAACTTTGGAGAACTGGAAGTCGCGTGGCGATGGGATTCGGTCGATACTCATTTAAATCATGTCGATGAAAACGGTCGAGGGTCTCTGGTGGCTTCGGATGTTGTGTTTGATCAGCTTGAGGTTGCCGAGCCTGGCCTGTGGGTGACGCGCCCTCGCACGTCACGGATTGTAGCTACGCCGATCATGGTCGACGGCGTCCTCTACATTAGTACTCCGCTCTACCAAGCAGCGGCCATTGATGCGCGAACGGGTCAGACGTTATGGGTGCATGACCCGCGCACGTACGCAGCTGGAACTCCGGCGCCGGCACCCTGGACTCATCGAGGCGTCTCGTATAGGGCGAATAATGGTCGTGCACGTAATGTGTGGGGAACGGGCGATGGCTACTTAGTAGCCGTCGACGCCAAAACTGGTATTCCCGCAGAGGACTTTGGTGATGGTGGGCGGGTCGATCTGACGGCGAACCTTCCCCGTGCGGTGAGGGGACAACGCGATAATCTGAATTTGT
>CAZDQD010000116.1:0-22560 GCA_964507425.1 uncultured Vicinamibacteraceae bacterium | reverse complement strand
ACAGGGACAGATCTGCCACCAAACAACTTTGTAGGTCAGGTCGGTGCTTTCATTTCCGAGGTGTCATTTCAACTACTCGGTCGGTCAGCCTTCCTGTTGCCTGTTTTGTTTCTTTTGATCGGCTGGCAATATTTCTGGTGTTATGCGGTTGACGCGATTTACACCAAAGCCGTCGGACTGTCGCTACTTTTTGCATGTTGCGCATGTCTCTTAAGCATCGCGTATGGAGCGTTTAGTAGTGACTCGGAGTCCCTTTATGGTGGAGGCATAATTGGCTCAGGGATTACTTATTTCCTTGCGGAATATTTCAATCGCACAGGGTCCCTCATTGTCATTCTGACGATTTTTTTTCTAGCCGTCATTCTCTCTACGCAATTTTCATTCGGGCGACTTTTTAAGGATTTATCGGTTTTCGTTGCCAAACATGCTTTTACAGTAAAAGAATGGATTAAACATTCGTGGGCGGAACGACAACGCAAACGTAAGCGTGAAGCTGTAATTGAGAAACATCTAGAAAATAAAGGGACGTCTACTGAACGCCTGGACATCTTAGCTGGAGGGCAGACGTCAAGAGAACTCGAAACATACAGAAAAGAACGTCGAGAGAAGACCGCCACAAAAAGTGCACCAATCGATCCGGCGGGGGACGCAAGACTTCACGGCAATGAAGTGAATCCATTAGACGCTGATACTGGCACGAGAGAACCCCAAAAGTTGCCAAAGCCGAAAGCGGTAGACGTCAGACTGCCACTCACGCCCGACCTATCAGATTCTTTACGACAAGGACATTACAACAGCCCTCCGATATCTCTTTTTGATCCACCAAAGGAAATGCAAAAGTTCGACGAACGCCAACTGATGGATAGTGCGCGTTTGTTAGAAGAAAAGTGTCGGGAATTTTCCGTCGAAGGTGCTGTAGCTCAAATACATCCAGGGCCTGTAGTCACTACCTTTGAATTTAAACCTGACGCGGGGATCAAATACAGCAAAGTCACCGGACTTGTCGACGATCTCTGCCTTGCGATGAGAGCTGATTCAATATTGATTGAACGCATTCCAGGAAAATCTACAGTTGGAATGCAAATTCCAAACACCGTTCGTGACGAGATTTCTCTCCGCGAACAACTCGCATCCGAGGCTTATGAACGTTCGAGCTCAAAACTTACGCTTGTCCTGGGTAAAACCATACATGGAGCTCCGGTAATTGCAGACTTGGCAACAATGCCGCACCTGCTAATAGCAGGTGCGACAGGTACTGGGAAATCGGTAGCACTCAACGCGATGCTAACAAGTATTCTTTTTCGGGCATCGCCGGATGATGTGCGACTCATCCTGATCGATCCTAAACGACTAGAACTCGGAATGTATGAAGACATCCCCCACCTCTTAACACCTGTCGTCGTCGATCCCAAACAAGCAAATAACGCGCTTCGCTGGGCAGTGCGTGAAATGGAGGACCGCTACAAACATCTTGCAGAACAAGGTGTCAGGAACATTGACCAGTACAACCGTAACGTTGAGCGGTTACATGCTGAATACGCCAAATCTAAGAATAAACACTCAGAGAAAACCGACCTCCCGAACCGATTACCTTTTATTGTGCTTGCTATTGACGAACTCGCAGACCTCATGATGGTGGCCAGTAAAGATGTGGAGGAATCAATACAGAGACTTGCTCAAATGGCACGCGCCGTCGGCATCCATTTAATCTTGGCAACGCAAAGACCCTCCGTTGATGTCATTACAGGCCTTATCAAAGCTAACATGCCAGCCCGAATTGCCTTTCGGGTAGCCTCGAAGGTTGATTCGAGAACCATTTTGGATTCTAACGGAGCGGAACAGTTATTGGGCAAAGGTGACATGCTGTTCTTGCCGCCCTCCACATCTCGGCGTGAGCGCTTACATGGGCCTTACATCTCGGAGCAGGAAAGCGCACGATTGTGCAGCTTTTTACGAAAACAAGGAACTCCTTCTTACGACATCACCATAACAGCAGACGAAAAAGCAATGGATGCACCGTCTTTTGCCGAGGATGAATTGTACGATCAGGCCGCACGCATCATCGTTACAAGCGGTAAGGCGTCAATTTCTTTTCTGCAACGCCGTTTAAGAATTGGTTTTAGTCGCGCCGCCAGGCTCGTCGACATGATGGAGGCTGACGGGCTCGTTTCCCCAGACGGTGATTCGAAGAAGCCGAGAGAAGTCCTTGTAAAACCTGACTACTTTGATGAAGTAGATTCTCAAACCAGATAAAAGGCTTAAATATTCCGCCACTAGTGACTGTAAACGCAAACTAACGAAATTGAGACATCCGGCCGATATTACAGCTATGGCGTTGTGGCCACTGTTTAGCACTATTGGCAATCAGTTCTTCTTTGGGCTTGTGCTGCTCCTGACAACCACTCTATTGGTGAGGCTGGATCGCCTGCCCCGGCTTTCTTTTGTAACAGAACAATTTTTACGGCCAAACCCGTTAAGCTGGAACCGTTTAACAAGATTTACGCGAACCGGGCTACGAAGCCTACTTTATGCAGTGTTCCTGACACTGTTGAGTTTCCATCTGGCCTATGGGAACGAGCAAGAACGGCAATTTGACGACACGGAGGAGATTGCCGATCAGTACCTACGAATACTTCGACTAGAACACCGTTTGAGGAGTCCCGCGTCGGCTCCAGCTGATATTCGAAAGTTCTCCTCCCTTGTTGACGCCTATGTAGGCATTGCTACGAACCATCCACGTTCGGAATACGCAAGTCGTGCACTCTGGCAGGCCGCTGGAATTTCCGTACTTCTTTACGACATTCAGCCAAATGAAGTTCATCGAAAACAATCGGTTAAGTTGTTGTCTCAATTGCAACAGGGTTACCCCGACAGCCCGTTAACCCAGCAGATATCGACGAGATTAGACCAGGTCACCGAAGCCAAACAAATCAACGAGACTGCGACGCTTGTCAATATCACTCACCAGAATATTGGCACGACCACACGTGTAATCATTGAATTGGATAGCGAACGAACAGTCACTACACGCCAGCATCAACAGGACCCACTATTCACTCTCGATTTTACTGGTGTGTCACTAGAAGGCCCTGTCGGTTCCAACCTGACCTTCTCAAACGAAGCGAGCGTACTGAATGTCTCACCGAGCGAGCATGAAACGTTCACAAGAGTTTCGTTGCAACTAAAGGAACGGGTGAACTGTCACACGTTCGAGTTCTATGACCCTTTTCGCGTGTTGGTCGATTGTCGAGAAATTGAGTATATTGACACGCACGCTCTTGACACTGGGCATGTCGAGCCAGACGACACTGAAACTGTTTCTTTAGCCACTATTTCTGCACCCACCAGCCCGTCAGTTCCAAGCCAAGCCTACACCAATACTGACAGCGTCATCCCGTTAGTGCGCCAACTTGGTCTCGGTGTCTCTCGCGTCGTAATCGACCCTGGTCATGGTGGCCGCGACCCAGGCGCATCGGCCAACGGGGTTTTTGAATCTCAGCTTACACTTGATGTTGCCAAACGCCTGGCCGAGCATTTATCGAATTACAACATTGAAACGGTGTTAACGCGAAAAGCCGACGAATACGTCTCCCTTGAAGCCCGCACAGCGATCGCAAATCAGGCTGACGCTGACCTGTTCCTATCGCTTCACTTCAATGCGAGCGGAAAACCGAACACTGCGGGAATTGAAACCTACATTCTCGATTTTGCTACAACTGAAGCCGCCGAGGAGGCGGCGAGGCGGGAAAATCGTTTGTCGACAAAAACATTTACCGACCTCAATTCGCTGGTCACCGCGATCTCCCAAACAACAAAACGGGCCGAATCTTCCATGTTGGCAAATGCGATACAGGAACAACTTGTAGAGACACTGCGAACCGAAAATCCAGCCTTGCCTAGCCTCGGTGTTAAGTCCGCACCGTTTTTGGTTCTGCTTGGTGCGAAGTCGCCCAGTGTTCTTGCTGAACTTTCCTTTGTGAGTAACCCCAAGGAAGCCAGTCTCTTGAAGACCGACACCTATCGTGAGCTCATAGCGCAAGGGTTGCTAGAAGGGGTGCTCCGCTATAGTAAAGACCTCAAGGTCGAACACCAGATCGGCCGGCCAGCTGAGCCCGCGGAAGTAAACTAGATCGGTCTTGGCGCCTAAACCTGGCTTCCCTAGACGTTGAGCTTCAGACGCGTTGAATCTTCTTGGACAGGACCTTGCTTGCCCCACCTGTGACGACGTCCGATAAGCAGAATGGCCAACGACACTCCGAGTAAAATGCCCGCACCGCCTATGACGCCAACTATCGACAATGCACCAAAGAGAACATCTAGAATTGTAGTTTCCCCAGTTGTTTGCTCAACGACCTCGTAGACGAGCGGTGTAATCGGCTCCGGCTGACCTTGCATACTCCCTAGGTTACCAATCCCGATCAGTCCGAGCCAACTCAACCAACGTCCGCATCATCACGCCGGTTGCCCCACTGGTCCGTGTTGCACTCGCTAGTTCCAACCACGCAGTTCCGGCGATATCTATATGTGCCCAGTCGCAATCCTTCACAAAATGATGTAGAAACGCGGCAGCTGTGCACGCACCACCCGCCCGAGTACCGGTATTTTTAATATCGGCTACTGCGGATTTAAGCTGGTCTGCATAGTCGTCGTAGAGTGGTAGATGCCATAAGGGTTCGCCCGCCCTCCCAGACGCGGCCCGCACCTCCTCAACCCACTCATCCGACCGACCGAATAAGCCGCTTGCCGCATTCCCCAATGCGACGACACATGCGCCTGTAAGCGTCGCAACGTCGACAAGCTGCGTCGCGCCGAGTTGCCTTGCATACCAAAGTGCATCCCCTAGAATAAGTCGGCCTTCTGCATCGGTGTTAATGACTTCAACCGTGTCCTTCCCCGCTCCAGTCAACACGTCACCAGGCCTAATCGCTGTCCCACTGGGCATATTTTCAACCATCGGCACTATGCCCACTACATTTCGGCCAACACCCAGTTCGGCGATCGCACCCATCGCGCCAATAACCGCAGCGCTCCCGGCCATATCCTTTTTCATCCATTCCATTCCCCCGGCAGGCTTTATGGAAATGCCACCACTATCAAAGGTGACACCCTTCCCAATTAATGCCAACAAATTGTCATTCCCGGGATTAGGCTTGTGTCGCAAGACCAAGAGGCGGGGTTCTTCGACGCTGCCTTGCGCTACTCCTAGAAGCAAGCCCATACCCAGTTCCTGTATTTCACCGCGTTCAAGAACCTGCACGTCTAGCCCAACCGATTTCGCGTGTTCACACGCTTCTACTGCATATTGCCGAGGTGTCAAATGCCCCGCAGGATCATTGACCCACTGCCTCGCTATATTGAGATGTTTCCCGATAATGGCGCCACGATTACACTGGTCAACAAATCCTTCCGGCTCTTCACCTGCACACACGACGCTAAATGCTGTCGGCTCCGACAAATCTGTCGACGTCTTATACCGGTTGTCCATAAAACCACCGATCGATAGTCCTTCTGCAGCCGCTTGCACTAAACGACCGTCAAACTCCATACCGCGAAGCAATAGGACCGCATCTCTAAACCGACGTTTCCGACAGGTTCTTGCCGACAAAGCAGCGGCGTCCCGCAGAATATTAGTGTCGGAACGGCCGTCTGACTTAACCCCTACAAACGCTACATGTCTTGCATTCCATGGATTCCCAGCCAGTCCCGTAACGAGACAGTCTGACTTGTCTCCCGTGAACACACCCCTAGTTAACGCTTCCGCCAGAATTCCTGCTGCCGCGTCGTCGAGTTTCTTTATTGCCTTATCATTATCAAAGTCCTTTTCGCCAGCTATTGGAACAACAACTACGTCCGGTCGCGGCTGCCGCAATTCCTGCCGAAGACCTGCGTTTATTTCAATTTCTGCGTTAGTAGCCATTCAGTGATTATATCGAGCTACAATGAGAGTACTCTTCGCTTTGGAACGTATTAATTTTGTTCGACCGTTGAGACGTCGCATGCACATAGCCAAGTACACCGCATTGATCGTTTTCGTAGTCTTACTGACTGGATTCGCTACCACAGCCGCCCAGGACGACGATGACGATGCGCAACTCCGATTACGAGCGACACCGAATGTTGCTTTCGCGCCTGCTTCCATTCTGTTTGTGGGCCAAATCCGAGGCGGTCCCGACGACAACGAAGAGCTCTACTGTCCCACCGTGGAGTGGGAATGGGACGACGACACTATCTCTTCTCAAACCGTCGATTGTGACCCTTTTGAACCAGGCGTCACTGAAATCCAACGACGGTTTTCCGTCCGACATACCTTTGACTATGCCGGCCAATACGATGTCCGCCTGCATCTCAAACAAGGTGACGACGTTGTGATCACGTCTAGGGTGCGTGTCGAGGTTCGTGGTAACAATCGGCGCTTCCGCTAGTATTCTCGCGCAACCGTTTGCTACTTTTGAGATTTTTCTCTTTCATTAAGCAGTGCATTCCGCCACGTTCCCGCAGATGCAAAAACGCGCTCTATCTCTACCCCACGGTTCAAATCATCACGGAGCGTTTCGAGCGTTTCTATAAACTCATTCAGCGCCGCACCGACATTATCTGAATTTGAAGCATAAATATCCTTCCAGATGTCTGCTGGACTTGACGCTAATCGCGTCGTGTCCGAGAGCCCCCGACCTGTTAGCCCTAAACCATGCGTGCCGACTTTACTTCCCACCGCATGCATTAACGTACTCGCTACAAGCTGCGGCAGATGACTGAGAGACGCGAGCATCCGATCATGTTCGGCAGGTGTCATGACGTGCGGAAGCGCCCCAAAACCCGCCACAAATGTTTGCAGTTTTGCTAACGACTTATCACATGTCGACTCCGTTGGCGTAAACAGCCACGGCCGCTGGCTAAACAGATCCGAGCGTGCGTTCTCGATACCACCCTTCGGTGCTCCGCCAAGAGGATGGCCTCCGACAAACCGTAAACGTTTCAATAATTGTTCCGATGCTTCGCAAATGTCACGTTTCGTACTGCCGACGTCTGTCACTACCGCTTCGCCAACAACATGATCTTCAAGATTCGCCAATACACGGCAATTCTCTCTGACCGGTGCCGCGAGAATTACAAGGTCGGCTTCAGTCATTAACATTGGATCATCTGAGGCAACGTCAATCGCGTATATCAACATCGCTTTTTCAAGGACGGTCTTATCATCGATCCCGATTACTAACGCCTGCGGCCACTTGTTCTTGATTGCCAAAGCGATCGAACCGCCAATTAATCCGAGGCCGACAACCGCTATTTTAGAAAACGCGGAGGGTTCTCCGTTCTGTGTCGGTTTTTGAATTATCGGCAATTCCGTCCGGGTTTTCGTCATCACAGTCGTCTATTCTAGTTGTCATACGTGGAAATAAACCGTTTCCCACGTAACATTACTGTTCGCAACAACGTCGCTTCGACAACCTATTGTTTGCCGACGTTATTCTGTTCAAGGCGACGCGACTCTTCAATGATTTGAACGAATATTCTCGTTATTGATTCGCTCGCCAGAGGACCGTCGTTAATTGATCGAACGTGACCCAAGACTTTTTCTTCGCGCTCGGGCTGATGCACCGCGAGCGATACAGTCTCTTTCAATTTGCCGATCCGGTTTGCATGGCCCGCCCGCTCGTTCAACAGGTTGACAATCTTGCTATCAATTTGATCGATCGCGCACCGACATTCTTCAATCTCATTCGTGGTATCTGGCATAACGGACCATCAACTTTCATTGTTCTCAGATTGCTCTGCCTGAGCGAAGTCGCCCTGATTTTTCTTCAGCAACCACATAATGTAGTTTTCAACGTTTAGAAGCAATTCCTTCGGATCGGAGCGCGCAATCACATCTACGAGGCCGCTGCCGACGACAACCGCATCCGCGATTTGGCCGATTTCAGCAACATGCTCCGGCTTGGAAACACCAAATCCAAGCGCCAACGGCATATCAGTCACGCCGCGGATACGTCTAACTAGCGCATCAACGTTTGAAGCAACTTCTGCTTGTACGCCAGTCACACCTAGTCGAGATATACCGTACAGGAAGCCTCGACCCAACTCAGCGGCACGATCAATTCTTGCTTCACTCGTTGTTGGACTTAAAAGAAAAATAGGTTCAATGTCGGCAGATATTGCAACGTCATGAAACTCACGGGATTCTTCGATCGGCAGATCCAAGATTAAAACACCGTCAACCCCCGCCGATGCAGCTGTCGTCGCGAAGCGTTCTAAACCCATCCGCACAACAGGGTTTAAATACGTGAACAGAACGATACCCGCGCGAATGTTGTCGCGGACATCACGGATCATCTCAAGTGTATTCGTCAAATTCGCGCCACTCTTTAAGGCCCGTTCCGAAGCCCGCTGTATCACGGGGCCATCTGCTAATGGGTCTGAAAACGGAACGCCGACTTCAAGAACGTCGACACCAACCTTGTCCAGAGTTTGCAAAATCTTTGCTGATGTTTCGATGTCTGGATCGCCTGCCGTTGAAAACGTGATCAGGCCTGCACGCCCCCTCTGTCTAATCGAAGTGAAAATTGTTTCTAAACGTTTCATCAGTCAGCTGTTGGTTTCATCTCTCTGGCGGATTGTTTCCACGTCTTTGTCCCCTCGACCAGAAAGGTTAACTAGTATGTTTTTTGATGGTCCAAGTTGACCGGCCACGGACGCTGCATACGCAACGGCATGCGATGATTCCAGTGCCGGAAGAATACCTTCCGTCCGACATAGCAAGCGAAACGCATCAAGCGCGGCAGCGTCCGATACCGCTGTGTACTCCGCGCGTTGTATATCTCTTAACCAGGCGTGCTCCGGTCCGACCGCGGCATAATCCAGCCCGGCCGATATCGAGTGCGTCGCGTCAATATTGCCGTCGGCGTCCTGCAAGACATAACTCCGCGTCCCTTGAAGTACACCTGCGAGACCTGTTTGAAAACGCGCAGCGTGCTGCCCCGGTGCCAATCCTGTGCCACCGGCCTCAACGCCTACAAGTCGAACATCGGGTTCATCAATAAACCCGTCAAAGATGCCTAATGCGTTACTGCCACCGCCAACGCAGGCAATCACTAGATCCGGCATCGCACCAAGCAGTTCCTGGAATTGGTCCCGACTTTCACGGCCAATAACAGATTGAAATTCACGCACCATTAACGGATACGGATGCGGTCCGAGAACAGAACCTAACAGGTAATACGTAGTATCTATATTCGTCACCCAATCACGCATTGCCTCATTGATTGCATCCTTCAAAGTACGACTGCCTGAATCAACTCCGGTAACCTTCGCACCGAGCAACCGCATCCGATACACATTAAGCGCCTGCCGACACATATCCTCTGTTCCCATGTAGACTTCGCACTGCAGTCCAAGTAATGCACACGCGGTTGCCGTTGCGACACCGTGTTGGCCGGCGCCGGTTTCTGCAATAACCCGGCCTTTCCCCATACGCACCGCTAATAACGCCTGTCCTAACGCATTGTTGATTTTGTGTGCGCCGGTATGCGCAAGATCTTCTCGCTTGAAAAAAATGCGAGCACTAGCGTTACTCCCACTCTTCTCCGTGACTGCATTTGCAAGTCGACGAGCTTCATAAATTGGGGTCGGGCGACCCACGTAATGCTTTAGCAATCTACTGAGTTCTTCAATAAATTCTCGATTTTTACGGGCCTCAAGATAGGCATTTGCCAATTGAGTGATCGGCTCAACCAAGGTTTCTGGAACGAACTTGCCTCCATAATCACCGAAATAACCAGATCGGTCTGGATCTCTCATACCGAAGGTGGGTGCCGTCATTAGGCCAACGCCTCCCGAAAGAAAGACCGAAGCGCCGTTGGTTCTTTTTCACCTGGTACGCGCTCTACACCGCTGGACACATCAATGCCATACGGATTAACCCTCCGCACGGCTTCTCTAACGTTTTCCGCATTCAGTCCCCCGGCTAGAAATATCCGTCGTGACTTCGCGACCGCCGCCGCCACAGCCCAATCAAACACACGGCCCGTACCACCGACTTTCACCGGATCATGCCCATCGAGAAGAACGGTGATTGCCTTCGGGATTAAATCAATATTTTTGATAGTCTCTTCACCTTGAACACCGACAGCCCTGATCACCTCATACCTCGAACTCACCGGCACCGCATCATCTCCATAGACCTGGATCGCTGACAACTGCGCATGTTCGACGATGGGTTCAATCTCTCGAAGCGGTGTATTCACAAAGACGCCAACTCGAGTGATATTCTCCGGAAGCCGACTGGTAATTGCACGTACGGACGATGGCGTCACGTAACGAGGGCTATTCTCCCAAAAAACAAATCCTAACAGCGCCGCGCCCAAATCGACCGCCAGTTTTGCGTCGGCCCAACGGGTAATACCGCAAATCTTAACCTTAGTCATTATTCTGAATAATTACTGGGCGACCGCTTACCGCGTGGCTTGCGTGCGTCTCCACCCAACAACAACATTTCTAGCGCCCGGCCAGGATTGGTTTCCTTTAATAACGATTCACCAATCAAATATGCATCAAATCCCAATCGCCGTAAATTCGCCAGATCAGACATTGCCGTTAATCCGCTCTCCGCAACAGCAATCACACGTTCAGGAATCTGCTTAATGAGTCGCATCGAGGCATCTAAATCAACATCTAAGGTTTTTAGATTGCGATTATTTATACCGACCACGTCTGCGTCGACGTCCAATGCTGCAGCTAGTTCGACCTCGTCATGAATTTCAGTCAAGATCGCAAGTCCCACGGCGCGAGCTCTAGCCGACAATCTCTCAAGTTCCTCCCGGCTCAAAGCAGCAACGATCAACAATATCGCGTTGGCTCCAGCTAAAACAGACTCATAAATTTGATATTCAGAGACAATAAAATCTTTGCGTAATACTGGTATTTCGATTGCTTCTCTTGCGTCACTGAGGTCGGATAGGGTTCCATCAAAAAAACCAGGCTCGGTCAATACGGATATAGCCGCCGCACCAGCGTTTGCGTAACTTACTGCGAGTTTCGAAGCGTTGTAATTGGAGCGAATTAAGCCCGCGGATGGCGACCGTTTTTTGCATTCAGCGATTACATTAAATCGACCCGGCCTGCACAACGCCGCCTTAAAGCTGACACCACTCGATCTTTTCGCGACCGCCGCGGCACGCACAGGACCAATCGGTTGCCGTGTTTGCCGCTCTCTGACACCTTGCTTCGTCGCGGCGACAATGGCTGACAACAGGTCACCACCGGTCACATTTGAATTACGCATTGTCCATGCCTTTTTTCGTGACATCACTGAGAGCCTTAGCAACGCCTCTCGCCTTTCCACTCGCCAGGGCTTCGCTAGCCATAGCGACGCCATCTTTAAGCGAGGTCACCCTTCCGGCTATCAATAGCGATGCCGCCGCATTGATCACAACGATATTCTTGGCCGGACCATCAAAGTTGTTGAGCACGTTCTGTGCAGTCGAAAGACTTTCATCAAGACCATTAACACGTAGGGAATCCATTGGCGCGGACGTTAACCCAAAATCTGAAGGATGCACATAGAACGTTGAGACAGCGCCCTTCTCAACCGATGACACTTTAGTGTCGCCTGTTAGCGATATTTCATCCAAACCATCCGAGCCATGCACTACCCAAGCACGTTCAGAACCAAGTTCCAGCAGCGCGCGGGCCATAAACTCCGTTAATTCCGGTTTCGGAACACCGACTAATTGTCGCTTGGCATTTGCCGGATTTGTTAGGGGCCCCAGTAAATTAAATGCAGTACGCACACCGAGCTCTTTCCGAGTAGGACCCGCATGTCGCATTGATGGGTGGAACACTGGCGCGTACAGAAATGCCATTCCGACTTCAGTAAAACACCGTTCAACAACACGAATCTCTGCGTCTACATTAACGCCCATCGCTTCAAGCAGATCGGCGCTACCACAACTGCTAGAAACGGACCGATTCCCATGCTTCGCAACTTTTAGCCCGCATCCTGCCAACACAACAGCTGACAATGTAGAAACATTGAACGTACTTGCCCCATCGCCACCTGTACCGCACGTATCAAAAAGGTGTTCTATGCCAGTATTAACCTGGACAGCCCGCGCTCGCATCCTTGTCGCCAAACCAACAATTTCACTAACTTCCTCACCTTTCATCGATAACGCGATTAAGAATCCTGCAATCTGACCGGAAGACGCGCGTCCCTCCATAATCTCCTCCATTGCAAACGATGCCTCGTCCGCCGTGAGATTCTGACGCTTCACAAGTTTCCCGATTATTGGTTTAAGTGCGTTGACCATGACTAACCATCAATATTCAAAAAGTTCTGCAAAAGATTCTTTCCCTCACCAGTAAGAATGGACTCCGGATGGAATTGGACACCATAAATAGGGCGCACCTTATGTTTGAGTCCCATGATTGTTCCATCTTTTTCGGCCGTTGCCGTGATCTCCAACTCTCCTGGCATCGTCGAACCATCTACCATTAGCGAGTGGTAGCGGCCTGCGACAAAACTAGTTGGCAACCCTTCGAAGACCCCCCGTTCGTTGTGAACGATGGCTGACGTTTTTCCATGCAAAAGTTCTGGCGCCCCAACAATCTCGCCACCAAAAGCGCTCGCTATCGCTTGATGCCCCAGACATACTCCTAGGATTGGAATTTTGGCGCCCAATTCCCTAACCAAATCGATGGACACCCCAGCCTGCTCTGGCCGACCAGGACCCGGTGACAGAACGATTCGTTCTGGTTTAAGACGACCGATCTCTTCAACTGTAATTACGTCATTTCTCCGAACCTCGATCTTTACACCAAATTCGCCAATATATTGCACAAGGTTATAGGTAAACGAATCGTAATTATCTATTACCAGTACCATCTAACCGCCAGTCCCCGATGACCTTCCACCTGGCCCCCTACGTGCTTCCGCCATCTCTAACGCCCTCAATAACGCCGAGGCCTTCGCACATGTCTCCTCATACTCTGCGCTAGGAACCGAGTCCGCGACAATACCCGCACCGGCTTGAATCGAAGCTATACCGTCTTTCATCACAATGGTCCGAATCGTAATGCAGCAGTCAAGGTTTCCACGAAAATCCAAATACCCCACTGCTCCCGCATAGATGCCACGGTCATCAGGCTCGAGTTCCTCTATGATCTCCATTGCGCGTATTTTTGGCGCACCCGATACTGTGCCGGCCGGAAAACATGCCGCCAATGCATCGAGTCGGTCGTTAGGATTCGACAATATCCCCGTGACTCGAGACACCAAATGCATGACGTGAGAATATTTTTCTAATCCCATAAATTGTTCTACTTTGACGGTTCCATACTCCGACACACGTCCGAGGTCATTCCGTCCAAGGTCGACGAGCATGACATGTTCAGCCCGTTCCTTTTCATTGGCGATCAGCTCAGCCGCAAGCTTCGAATCTTCATCCTCCGAATTTCCTCTGGGCCGAGTCCCTGCAATCGGATGTGTTTCCGCGCGATCTCCCTCTACTCGCACGAGCATTTCCGGTGACGCACCCACAATTGCCGTATCCCCCAAACGGATGAAATACATGTACGGTGAGGGATTAATGTGACGAAGAGATCGATAGACACTAAACGCGTCAGCTGTGACACGAGATTCAAATCGCTGCGACAGCACAACCTGGAAGATATCTCCTGCCTTAATGTATTCCTTCGCCTTTCGAACCGCATCCTCATATGCTTCTTGCGTAGTGTTTGACTTAACATTGAGCGGTTTTGGGTCTTCTACCGACGGCTCGGACAGTTCCTTAGTTAATTCATTTTCTAGTACGTCGAGTTTTGAGCAGACCGATTCATAACTTAACCGTGCATTCTCATCATCATCGTCTGCCTGTACTAACGCATTTGCGATGATTAAGATCCGGTGTCGAACGTGATCAAACGCGAGAATTGTGTCAAACATCATGAAGGACGCAGTATCCGACGAATCTCGTTTTTTCTTCCTCGACGAATGAGTTTCTTTGAGGCTTGGTTCGAACCATGCGGCAGTGTCGTAGCCGAAGTATCCAACTCCTCCACCGGAAAACCGCGGCAAGCCGTCAACGGGCGGGCTCACATAGCGAGACATCAATTTCCGTAACTCATCGGAATACTCCCCAGCTACTACCGTCTCAGTGGCATCCCGCTCAATTAGCGTCTCCCCGTTGACTGATCGAATGACGACAAAGGGATCCTTCCCAAGAAACGAGTAACGCGCCAAACGTTCTCCCCCGACGACACTCTCAAAAAGGAACGCTCTGTCCGAGGCGTTCGCAACTTTTAAAAATGCCGAAACAGGCGTAAGCACGTCGGCCATAACCTCACGACTAACGGGAACAAAATTGCCTTTAGTACTTAGGCGTCTAAATTCCTCAAACGTCGTATCCATTGGTCCCTTTCGCACTAGCAACAGCGTCTTCTTCTCTGTTCCGTTGTTCTAAATCGTTGCGCGCTGCATCCAGAAATAAGTCTATCGACACATCGACGCCGGTCCACGATTTGAACTGCTGGACCGCTTGATTCGCAAGCATTTCAAGCCCACCAATAGTGTCGCAGCCGAAGGATTTCGCGTCACGAAGGAGCCGCGTACTCGCCGGGTTATAAACCAGGTCATAGACGTATCGCCCATCGAACCTGTATTTGGGTAATGGTGTTTCCTCTACGTTAGGAAACGTGCCAACGGGTGTGGCGTTAACGAGAAGATCCCATGAATCATTCTCTGGCGGAATCGGCAGTATGTCCACACCCAAGGACTCACTTAGCGCCGTGCCCTTATCGATATTTCTTGCATAACACGTAACTCTTCCACCGTCTCGTGACAATCCCCAAACAACTGCCCGTGCCGCACCACCGGCACCCAGAACCGCGCATCTCAAATTTCGCATTGAAACACGTTGTGATATCGGTGCCAAGAAGCCAGTCACATCCGTATTCGAGCCAATCCAGCCCTTGCCATCTTTTTTTAGAGTATTTACGGCACCAACTGCCTGCGAAACTCCATCCCGAGTCAGGCAATATTTTTGAACCGCACTTTTATAGGGTGCCGTGACGCTCACTCCACACACAGGAATCAGTCGATGGAATCCAAAAAAGTCTTCAACATTTTTCGCCGCGAGTGGCAAGTAGACAGCATTTGACTTCAGTTCTCGAAATCCAGCATTGTGCATCGCTGGCGATACTGAGTGCATTACGGGCTTCCCGATCACTCCATAAATCTCGGTCTGAGACGTAAGTTCAGAAAAACGATACCGATCCAGCATTTGTTTCAAATCGATTTGCCCAGGCGCCACCCCATTACCGGCATAACTCCAAGAGACGCCAAAATGGTTCGCCAACACCCTGGTCGGTATTCCGGCCGGCCCCATACCTATCAATACGCGAGCCTCCTCACTCGTTCCAAGGGACATCAACTCCAAACCCTGACAGAGCGAATCAACCTGTGTCGCGATCTTTACAACTTCAGCCCCTGTCTGCCTCATGTTTCGATAGATCCCTGCTAATCCAACAGGCGTACGTTCAAAGTCATGATAGGAAACGACGATTCCCGAGCCGCCGGACCGCTCCACAAGCCTGTCTACAAAACCACTTCGGTACTCAACGTCAATGTATTCAGCCCCTAATCTCTGCGCCTCAAGTAATAGGTCGCGCCGTTCATCTTCAGATCCAGAAAAGAATCCACCTTCCCATACTGGTCGGCAGGTAGCGATCACCGGGACATTCCTACCGCTCAATGCAGCGGCCACATCTGGCTCGTCCAGTGAATCCAGACGTAGTTCGACCAAATCGGCGCCAAACTGCGAGTCTCTCAAACGCCGTAGTTCTGTAATCGTCTTACCAACAACCGTCGCGCAAAGTTTCGTTTTTGCCATCACAAAAAAAGCCCCTTCAGGTATCGCACTGAAGAGGCTCAAATTCCATTCGCAATCAACAAACTATTTACTAGGTACAAGCCTCTCCACTAGTTCGGATACAGACCACCACCACCAAGCCTCTGACGGGACATAAAAACACGAAAAAGTCATAAATAAACGCATAATCAAGGTTAATTGCTGAAAACCGCAATCCGAAACTACACGACTGCCATTCATTCTGTCAATTATCGTTCGACCGTGATGCCTGTAAATAGTTGTATCCTCTTGATCTATGGGCATCCGCTCCACCGTGACCGGACAACGTCGGCGCCCCCCAAAGGAAGCCGGAATGTCGCACGGGTTATTGCCGAGTCTAAGTCTTTCTCATCGTCGACGTACTGGCGCCTCCAATCCGACTATTAAAGGACCTAATTGGATCGTATTTTTTTTCGCTCTGTTATTGGGATCTGCAACCCTTTGGGGAGGCCTTTTTGCCGTCACAGCCAAAATGCCGCTAGAGGAAATTGAGGTAGGCATGCGCGGCACCGGTGTTACTGTTTTTGAAGGTACGACCCGCGAGGAGTTCACCGCGGACATCTTGGGAGTCCTAACCAATGTGATGGGTCCGCGCCGCAATCTCATCGTGGCCCGTTTGTCAGGAGGACCGCTCGGCCAGACAGGTGTCATTCAAGGCATGAGCGGCAGCCCTGTCTACATCGACGATCGACTAATCGGCGCAGTGTCTTACTCGCTCGGTTCATTTTCTAAGGAAGCTATAGCTGGAATTACCCCCATCGAAGAAATGGCCGCAACGGACGAAGCGCGTCTCGCACTTGCGACGACGCAGCCAGTTGCTATGCATTTCGCACAGACGACTGCCGACCTGCATGCGTTTGCGCGCCAGACATTCTCACAACTTCCGGCATTCGCCGGGCAATTGACCGATGTGACAACTAATGGATTCACTGCAACCAATGGTCCACGCCTTGCCACATTGTTGCGCCCAATCGCTACACCGGTAGTTATGAACGGCTTTGTGCCCGAGTTGCAAGAGTTCTGGGTTCAAACCTTTGCGCATTCCAATTTTTCGACGACCTTTGGTGGGATAGCCGGCATGAACCAAGATATCACCACTCCCATGGAGCCCCTCGCACCAGGTGATCCCATCGGTGCAGCCCTTATGCGTGGTGATATCAATATGGCTGGGACCGGAACGGTTACCCTAGTTGAGGATGACCGCGTCTACGCATTTGGGCACCCGTTCTACAACCTTGGGCCCGCACGGTTTCCTATGACACGCGCCAGCGTCACCACAATCCTACCAAGCCTCGCTATTTCTTCACGAATTGCGTCAATTGGCCAAACTATCGGCATAATCGATCAAGACAGGTCAACTGGGATATACGGAAGTATTGGCGATCAACCCGAAATGGTACCTGTCAACATCCGGTTGAGAAACAGCGACCAGTCTCTAACAGAAACTTTTTCATTCGAAGTTATAGACGATCAATTGTTTACCCCGTTACTAGTCTTTACCGGGGCACTAAACACGTTTTTATCCTGGGCACGCGAAGTTGGTGCCGCAACCTACGACGTGGAAAGCACTACCCATTTTCAAGATCAGCGATCGGTCACAACCCGCAATTTATTCACCGGTCAAAGCGCAGGAATTAGCGCAGCGCTCGCCACTTCCGTACCAGCTTCTGCACTTCTCTCGAATGCCTTCGAAAAAGTTTCGGTTCAAGGCGTGGATATCGACATCGTCTCGAGCGAGTCCGCTAGGACCTCTACAATCGTCCGTACCTGGCTTACCGAAAACACGCCAGAATCTGGTGACACGGTTGAGCTAAACGTGGAGCTTCAAACACCCGACAGAGGCACCAAAATCGAATCTATCGAAATCGATCTTCCAAGTCATGTATCTGGAGCTGCAACCATCGTGATTATGGACAGTCCGACACTGATGCAGCGCGAATCCCAGAATGGTTTAGGAATTGGCTCCGCCCGCTCTGTTGACGAACTCCTTCAAGCGCTTAATAAAACTCCGCAAAGCGACCACCTCTATATTGAACTCCGCACATCAACGCCTTCCGCCGTTCTGCGTGGCAATGAACTCGAGCTGCTACCACCGTCTGTGCTTTCGGTGCTCAATGCGGATACAGAATCTGGAAACATCGTAAATCTGAACCAAACCACTATAG
This sequence comes from uncultured Vicinamibacteraceae bacterium, assembly GCA_964507425.1. Classification (GTDB taxonomy): domain Bacteria; phylum Acidobacteriota; class Vicinamibacteria; order Vicinamibacterales; family UBA8438; genus DTWD01. Next base: position 4,493 of record CAZDQD010000116.1, on the reverse strand, counting down.
GGAAATGGTCTCTAGCCACCGATTCAGTTGTTTCTGGAAGTCGAATTCTCTCTGTTTCGATCGAGCCAAATGACTAACACTCTAGTCCGCTCCTGCTCTTTGTGCCTTATCGCCGTCGCACTGACTACGGTATACGCAGCCGAACCAGTTTTTTGGCGCACAACAACCCAGAATGACTTTCTCCGTGGAGACGGAGAGAATATCGCCGTTTCTGCAGGTGGCGATATTTTGCTAAGCGCTAGCCCAGAAACAATTTACAACTCCGACACACCTTTTATTTGGTCACTCGCAGTATCCGCTGATGCAGTTTGGATTGGAACGGGGTCCGCCGGAACAATCACCAGGCACGGGACCGATGGCAACGTTGAAACTCTGCTCACTACGCAAAACTTCAACGTGCAATCTTTGACGCCAGATGGAAATGGCGGTATCTACGCAGGTTTGATGCCGGACGGCAATGTTATATCGATAGCACCCGATGGGAGTAGCCGTACTCTATTCGAGCCGGACGAAGGCTACATCTGGGCCCTGACGACCAACGAAATGCGAGACCTTTTTGTCGGCACCGGCAATCCAGGCCGGATCTATCGGATACCACCGGAAGGTGATCCCGAATTGTTCTATGACACCGGAACGACGCACGTGCGCGCGCTCGCGTTGGACAGTCGTGGCAATCTAATTGCTGGAACTAGCGGTCCCGGTCGCGTGATCCGCATAAGCCAAAATGCTGACGCCTTCGTCGTCCTAGATTCTGGATATGATGAAATTACTGCAATCCGCATAGGGCCAGATGACGAAGTGTTCGCGGTCGCAGCGAATGCCACTGAAGGCAATTCAAACGCCACTTCCGTATCTAGTGCTACGGACTCTCCATCAGCAGGAATGACGGGTACAAAAGGAGCAATCTACCGTATCGCATCTGACGGCATCTGGGACCTTCTCTGGGATTCGGTTAGCGATACTCCGTTCGACGCCGAACTCTTGCCAAACGGTGACGTCGTGATCGCTACTGGCCCACAGGGGAAAATCTATCGCGTCGATGCAACAGACAACTCTGTATTACTTTTAAATCAAACGCAGGCAAAACAAGTGACTCGACTTGCAATACGAGAAGATGGACAACTCTATTTTGCGACGTCGAATCCAGGCACTCTGCAACAATTGACGTCGACGAATGCAAACACCGGTGTCTACGTGTCGGAAGTACATGATGCTGGGATGGTCGCCACCTGGGGAAATATCCGTTGGGAAGCGACGATGCCCGCCGGTGCCGGCGTGACTGTCGCGACGCGATCGGGGAACACGAAAACGCCCGATGACGGGTGGAGCGGTTGGTCAGTGGAACATGTCGAGTCCAATGGTAGTGCGATGGAAAGTCCAAAGGCTCGATACTTCCAATGGAGAGCGACTCTGAAGGGTTCGAGCGAGACCCCTCTCTTACACTCAGTAACAGTCGCATACTTGCCTCGCAATCTTGCCCCTGAGGTTACAGAAATTACAACTCATCCGGCGGGCGACGTTTTCCAACAGACCTTGCCAGGTGGCGACCCTCCCATTGCCGGTTTAGATGCAGCACCAAGTGCCACCGATGGCACTCCGAGCACACGCGCGGTGGACTCACCCGTTCCGACATTGGGCCGCAGAGTTTATCGAAAAGGCTTCCGTACTTTTCAGTGGAAGGCCAGAGATCTAAATAGTGATCACCTGAACTACAACATTGCTTTCCGCCCCGAGGATTCGGGTCTCAATTGGAACCTTTTGAATGCCGGTCTCGAAACAACACTCTTTACATGGGACACGACAACTATTCCGGACGGAACCTACGTGCTACGTGTGACAGCTTCTGATGCTGTAACAAACCCACGAGACCAATCACTTAGCGGACAGAAAGAAACCGAACCGTTTGTCGTTGATAACAGCCCGCCCTCCATTACGCTCACACGAACGTCGACCACAGAAGAATTCATGGAATTCACCGTGCAGGTGTTGGACGAGCTATCTCCAATTGACACGGTTGAATATACGGTTGACGCGGAACAATGGCACGTCATTTACCCAGATGACGGGATCTCAGATAGTCCAAGAGAAAGTTTTCGTATTCGTGTGCCAGCAGATACATTTACGCGTCTTGTGATTCGAGCAATGGACGACATGAACAATACCGCGACGGTCGGCGGGGCGGCCCAGCAACCCTAGGTCATCCGATGCTTAACGGCGTGTTCGTTACCGTTACCCTCCTGTCCGTTTTTCTTGCCGCCACCACAGGTCAAATGGAAGCCCTGTCGAGCGCTATCATCACCTCTGCCCAAAGTGCAGTTGAGCTTGCAATTGGACTCATCGGCGTAATGGCCCTGTTTCTTGGCCTGATGCGCGTCGCGGAAAATGGTGGCCTAATGACGAGCATCGCGAAAGGACTGAGCCCAGTCATGTGTCGGCTGTTTCCTGGGATTCCAGCAGACAGTCCCGCTATGAGCGCAATGATTCTCAATATCTCCGCAAACATACTAGGTCTCGGTAACGCCGCAACGCCTTTTGGTATCCGTGCCATCGAAGAATTAGATAAGTACAACACCAAACCAGGAACAGCGACCAACGCTATGGTGCTCTTTCTTGCCATAAACACAGCGGGCCTCGCAGTCTTGCCAACGGGGATGATTGGGATACGCGCCTCACTTGGATCAGTGGACGCAGCCGGCATTATGTTTCCAACTTGGTTCGCCAGTGGGATGGCGACCCTCGTCGCGATCACGGCAGCCTTTCTACTTGCCCGTATAGCCTATTTCAAGAAAAGCGAGCCGGGCGTAAAAGAGATCAAACTTTCAACCGCGGGCTCAGTTTCAGCAGGAAACGCCCGGAGCCCGACACCAGTACGCATGTGGATAGGTCGCATTTTTTGGCTGTTATTTCTCGCCGTCGCTTACCAAGACATTACCAACCGCAGCATGACCGAACCGCTGGCTGAGGTCATTCGCGCCACGTTATCTTTTTGGCTGCTACCGGCACTGTTTTCAGTCTTCATTCTCTATGGTTGGGTAAGACAGGTACAGGTGTATGACAGCGTCGTCGATGGCGCAAAGCAGGGATTCGAGGTCGCACTTCGCATCATCCCCTACCTTGTTGCCATTATCGTCATGGTTGGCATGTTTCGTGCCTCTGGCGGTCTCGAACTTCTGATCCAACTGGTAAGTCCAATCACCCTCATGATCGGGATGCCCGCTGAAGTCTTGCCCGTGGCGCTCCTCCGACCACTTAGCGGCTCTGGAGCACTTGGCGTCGCAGCAGAAACGATCCAAGCGAATGGGCCGGATACTTTTATTGGATATTTCGCGAGCACCGTCTACGGCAGCACCGAAACAACGTTCTATGTATTAGCCGTATATTTCGGCGCGGTCGGCATTCGAAATACGCGGCACGCCCTTCCCGCGTGCCTCTTAGCAGACACAGCCGGTATCCTCGCTGCGACGTTCATCGTTAACCTGTTATTTGGCTAGCTCACCATCCTAGTAATCCGTTTCTATAATTCCATCAGCAACGGTCCACTGAATACGTTTAGCGGGAATGTTCCCGCCCTCTCCTTCACCTTCGGCATACACGTAGATAAGGATTTCAGAATAGTTCCCTTTAAGCGGAACCAGGAGTTCTTCCGCAACGCTTCGTGCTTTTTCCAGTTCGTCAACCTCAATTTCAATGGTGAAGACATCATGCGCCGTCGCCATTTTTACAATTCGCCATGCATCGTTCGACAGACTCGGGCCACTTGGCACTACAGTTCTGTCCAATGTTGAATCAGATTCACTACTGCAGCCATAAACGATCAACGTCACCAGGAAGAGACAGTGCAATCTATCGCACAAGCACCGGCGCAAACGTCGCATCAATCCTCCGATGTAATCTAAAATCGGCCACGCACTACAGTTGAGAGAGAAATGCATCAATCCCGGCTTGGGCGACGACTTCGTCTTGATCTGGCGAGCCCGAACTGCAACCAACTCCGCCCACAATCTGTTCCTTAACGAACAACGGCAGACCACCCGCAACAATCATAAACTTCCCTTGGTTGCTCACGTGAATGCCAAATGCAGGACCACCGGCGCCACCGACCTCGCCGTATGCCCTAGTCGATTTCCGTGCCGCTGCAGCCGTGAACGCTTTACTGATCGCGACATCAATACTCGTAATACGACCATCATCCATCCGATGAAACATCAATAGACTCCCATTATCATCGGTAATCGCTATATCCATATCGACACCAATCTCTGATGCCTTGCCCTCCGCAGCTTCCATAATTATCCGCGCATCTGACAACGTGAGTTTCTGCACCGTTTTCATCTTGAGTCCCCCGAGTAACATCCTTAATTGAAATTTGTGATTCGTCCGAGCATAGCACCTGATAAAGTGTGACGAAACCAAGGAGATTTTATGCCCTGCCGTATACTGCTCGTCCCCGTGTTCATGTTGGGTCTATTGCCGGCAAACATTTCGGCACAGGA
>CAZDQD010000115.1:0-10880 GCA_964507425.1 uncultured Vicinamibacteraceae bacterium | reverse complement strand
GATGATGAGGCAAGCAGGGTTTCCGCCCCTGGTCATCTACCTGTCTTGGGTTGGCACACCCGATGGCGTAATCACTGCCACTCGACCGGATGGCGGGTATTGGGCACAACGCGTGCGAGACCGCGGAGGTGACGGCCTGCTTCGTATCGGCGATGCAACCTATGAAATGACGGCCATCGAGATTTTCGGTGAAGAACGAATCGCCATGATGAGGCAGTGGGCAGGAGGCAGGTCGATTGACGAGGCGCCCTACGAAGGAGCAGAACCGCTCCGCGATTGGGAGGTTTTCTTCTGGACGTCTCGCTAGACCGTCAAATACAGCGTTACCTGGTCGACAACCCGTGCACTCCAGTGGTTCGCAACCTCCAATAACGACAGCGTGCTTCCGTCGTTTATCTCGGGTCTACTGTGAGCTCTCCAATAGACCAAGGATGCTCCGTACAGTGAAACAGAAACGTTCCTGCTTCCTCGAGGGCTACGTACTCAAACATGCCAGGTGCCAATGTGTCAGTAGTCCAACTCCCATCACGTGCGGCGATCGTGTGCGCAAGTTCACCGTTATTAACGAAACGCACACGGTCCCCGACACTCAGACGAGCACGCAGTGGATTGAACGCGTATTCGTCGAGCGCGTTCCGGTCACCACCGACCGGACAGCACGAGTCTCTGAGCATCGCCGTCTCTATCGTATCGACCGGTCTTGGAGCAGGTCCGACCCAGCGGGTTAAATCTTCTAGCTCTATTGAGTCAGGGGCACTGCGTGCCGACACCGTGCCATCCAACGTGAACGCCCAGATCTCAGGCCCCATCGCAATAGCCACAAATTGTCGACCACCCACAGCATAGGTCGACGCCGGTCCCGGTCGAAGCCGTGTCTCAGAAGCCAACGTCTGAAACGCCCACACGCGATCACCCGTGCGCGAGTCGTACGCTTCGACCTGTCCGTCGGCCGAGCCCCAAAACATCAGATTCCCGGCCGTCGTAAAGGGCCCACTCAGACCGAGCCGCCCTCCTGAAAACTCTTTCTTCCACGCAATCCGTCCAGTCCCACCATCCACCGCCGCCAGAATACCCGTCGACGCCGGTAGCGTTAGGCGGTCATAACCGGCTGGTCGGTTATCGGCAATCCATGGATCCGCGATTCGCCGTGCACGTCCGACGTGTGCGCGACCCTGCGCATAGATATAGCCCGTCTGTGGGCTAAACGACATAGGCGTCACCCGCACCATCGGAATCGGCACACTCGGCGCGACAACAGCGTGTTGATCGAGTGACGGCGGGGTATAGCTACTACAGTTGAGTTGGAACGGTGGCGGCACCTGGTCTCGCCAGAATGAACAGTCTGGCAAGATACTGTCAGACAACGGGAACGGCTGCGTCCGCGCAGTCTTCAGAAATGGGTCCTGGGGAACCTCCCGGTCTTCGATTGGGACGATTGGCTCTCCCGTTTCCCGATCGAGCTGAAAAAGATATCCATCCGCCCGCATCGCGGCCAGAGCCTTTCGGGTCCGTCCCTCGAGCTGGGTCTCATACAACAGCATCGGCGTAGCTATGTCGGCGTCCCAGATGTCGTGGCGAACCACCTGGTAGTGCCACCGTCGCAGACCGGTCTCAATGTCAATCGCAAGGATGGCCGCCGTAAAGAGGTTATCTCCCTCGCGAAGTTCTCCTCCGAACATCGGAGCCGGGTTCCCCGTCGCGAAGTAGACCAAACCAAGGTCAGGGTCCACCGTTCCGTTTAGCCAGACACCACCACCACCAAGTTTCCAAATGTCCGAGTCCTGCGGCCAGGTGTCATGTCCGAATTCTCCGGGACGCGGCACAATAAAAAATGTCCATGCTTTTTCCCCTGTCTCCGCATCCAGGGCAACAATTCGTCCCTGCCCACCGGCATCGCCGTTGGCCACGCCGACAAACACTTTACCTGCCGCATACATTGGGGCTGTCGTGACCGTCTCACCGTGCTCAGCAGGAATACTACCGACTGGTTCAGCCCACACGAGTTCTCCGGTGTCTTGCCGAAGCGCTGCAACTTCAGCGCTTCGCAGTCCGACGAAGATAAGGTCCTCACTCAACCCGACACCCTGCCAGGATGGAACCCGTCGCGAATCGGCGTCGGAATTATTTAACTGCGACCTCCACACACTCTCACCGGTCGCACCATCAAGTGCAAAGATGTTCGCTCCAGCTGTGAGATACATGATGCCATTGTGGACAACAGGGGTTGCTCGTGAAGCAGCGCCCCCCTCAAGCCTCGTGACCCATGCGCCACTCAAGCGGTCCACAGTTTCGGTCGAAATATCTGAGAGCGTCGAATATCGAGAACTTGACCAGTCGCCCCCTGCAAACTGCCAGTTTTGTTCAGAATACGTGCGGTCGCTAGTCGACTGTTGCCCAAGAAGTCCACTCGCACACACCAAGACACCCACCACAACAGACATGCACTGAAACTTAGTCATCAGGATCCGCTACTCCTCGGTCAAGGCATCTTCACATGCCATATTCGTGTGAAAAAGAAAACGATAGCCATTCTAATAAAGTGACTCCAGACAATCTACTGTTGATACAAGGGCAACGACGTTCCAGTGCAACTCGAAGCTGGTCACGGACAGCCAGCCTAGAGGACCGAGCGATTCACAACTGCGATCCGCGTAGGCATGAAACGTACGGTTCATTAATCAATTGCGCTGAGACGATCCCAATAAATGAAGGTCTCAGTCTCTGCCCCCTCGCCGCGCCCACCAGCCGCCCGGAGAATGAGCTGTCCATTACGAAATTCAAAGTCGCGGGAAGCGTCGACGCCGATCTGGTTTGGATTGAGGTTGCCATCCCTTTGATGCACAACAACCCCTTCGTCGGAATGCACACTGAATGGACCGAAATAACTGAGATAGCTCTGCATCACACCGTAAGCCTCCGTCGCCGTCGGTTGCATGACTTCGTAGGGCCGACGGTCAGGACGCATGAGCTGAACCATCATGTACCCAGATGGCATATAGATGAGGTAGCCCTGTTCGTACTGCGGTGTCGGAACCGCACGACCATCGGGAGTACGTCTTTCAACTCTGTCGATTTGCCAAAAGCCAAAAAACCGCGAGTCGATATCACCAGCGGCTGACGGTTCCAGTTTCTCCCACACATTACGCAACTGGATACCAGTCGTGCCATATCCACACCCGCGGTCCGTGAGGAAGGAATCAGGACACTGAAGACTTGGGGTGAGCACGAGCTGATTCGTCAAGAACTCATAAAACGGTTGCGTCTCTCCCCCAGCACCCCGTGGGTTAAGACTCCCGACGACCAGGTGGGAGACGTATCCGTCTTCGACATCAACAGAATACGGCCCAAAATATGCACTATAGTTGCCAACCGCCACAAGCGCCTCCTCAGGCGTCGGGACGTTGCCTGAAAACGGCACGGGAACTTCTTGTTGCACGGCAACCGCCATCTGCTCACCGTCGTACATCAAATAGCCAAGCGGATCCCCTCGCCCTATCTCCTCATGAACGAAGTCTGGTAACGGTTCACCCGCCTGGTCGTAGCGTTCCACCCGCAACAACTTCCACGTACCAATAAACGGCGCGCTGTCACCGCGTCGTTCGGCGACCAAGCCACCACTCTCCACCGGCGACATCGACTCCGTCCCCCCACAGGCGACAGAGACACCAGTCAGGGCAGCGCACGCTACAAAACGTGCGAAGCTAACGCCCAGCCATCCGACGCGATGGCGAACCGTTTGAGGGTCCCGATTACGCAGCATCTTCACTCTGGTCATAACAATACGGAATAATGATTGTCGCATGCCAATGAGCAAGGATGAGTTCATCGAGTGCGTAAAAGCCTTCAACGCCTTTGGAGCAACAACGCGCCTGTCAGATTTTGTATGGTCCGCAAATCGTCGTTCGGGCGTCACACAGAAAGCCTTCAACGAATATTGGACGAGCGCTCAACGACAATCTCACAGCCTTCATGAAGTGTCCTACCGAGCCTGCTTCAAACCTCAACTACCAGGCTTTTTCATCTCTCGTCTTTGTGACTCTGGAGACGCCGTTTACGATCCGTTTATGGGACGTGGAACCACACCGTTGGAGGCGTTCTTCCGTGGCTGTAAACCCCTTGGCAATGACATTAATCCACTAAGCGTGGCGCTGCTTGCCCCGCGACTCGACCCACCAAAACTGCAAGACATCATTGACCGCCTAGTTACTATCGACCTCACAGTGGCTCAAGAAACTTTCGCTGAGCTTGAAGTGTTCTTCCATCCAGAGACTCTCACGCAGATCATTGCGCTCAAGGAATATCTATTAAAGCGCGAACAGTCCGGCGACATCGACCGCGTCGACCGGTGGATCAGAATGGTCGCCATCAATCGCCTCACAGGACATTCGCCGGGGTTTTTCTCTGTGTATTCTCTGCCTCCGAATCAGGCGGTATCAATCGAGGCGCAAAGAAAAATCAACGAAGCTCGCAACCAACTACCGGAAGCGAAAGAGATCGTTCCGAGAATCATTCGTAGGTCCAAATCCCTACTCAAGAATTGTTCAGAACTTCAATCAAATTATCAAGATGAACAACTCAAACCGGTACTCACTACAGGCCCCGCAGAGAACGCTACAGGTATTGGCTCCGGGACGGCACAACTCGTGGTCACGTCGCCACCATTTCTCGACGTCGTCGACTACCAAACCGACAACTGGATGAGGTGTTGGTTTCTCGGAATTGATTCATCAACAATCGAGATTAGTCACCACAAGAGTTCCGACGACTGGCAGCAACTCATGACGGCTGTACTCACCGATTTACATCGCATCCTCAAACCTGGCGGTTATGTAGCATTCGAGGTCGGAGAAGTTCGAAATGGAAAACTTCTTCTGGAAGAGCTGGTGCTTCCAGCTGGCGTCAATGCTGGACTTGAACCCGTTGTGATCATGGTCAATGTCCAAGAATTCACAAAAACGGCAAACGCATGGGGTGTCGACAATCAGACCAAGGGCACAAATACCAACCGAATCGTCGTATTTCAAAAAGAACCATAATTTGGCAATGAAAATTCAACCCTACGACGACTCCAAGCTTGATGCGATCGTCCGATTGTCGCTGCGAGCCTGGGAACCTGTCTTTGATTCGATACGTAAGGCGATGGACCCCGACGTCTATCGCGAACAGCATCCTGATTGGCGCGTAACTCAGAAGGATGCAGTTGAATCAGTTTGTGCAGATGTAGAGACTCGCGTCTGGACTGCATCGGAAGGCTCTCAAACCATCGGATTCGTCGCAGTGAAGCTTCACTCCGACGAGCGGCTCGGCGAAATCTATATGATCGCGGTCGACCCAAAGTCACAGCGCCGGGGAATAGCAACAGCGCTCACTAAACACGCTCTGGCCTGGTTCAAGGAATCCGGGATGACCACTGTGATGGTGGACACAGGAGGGGACCCGGGACATGCTCCCGCGCGTCGCACCTATGAATCCGCGGGCTTCCGGCCATTTCCAATCGCGAGGTATTTTAAAAAACTGTGACTCCAAGAGGTCCATCGCATCACACAACGGCAACGCGACCTTCTGAACCACCTAAGGGAGTGGCAGTAAGGGCTCGGTCCCGTCTGGAAGCTGCTGATTGAAGCCCGCGAGTACTGTCGCATCCGCCGCGTGCGCCCCCATCAAGGAAACGATGTCGACGAGGTCCGTCTGTCCGAAAGCTTCGAGCGCACGCGCATAAGTATCAGCCCCAACGTTGTGGTCGGCAAACAGTTCGCGTGCGAAGGCAATAAGCGTGGCGTCCTTCTCGTTAACGCTATCCAACGTACGACGGTGCCTGACAACGTCGATCACCGCCTCCTCGAGACCAGCCTCAACGGCCCGCGGCTCGTACATGGTCCAGTCATACTGCGAATTGTGCTCCCGTGCGGTCGCCAAAATAGCGAGCATGACCAATCGCTGACCGATCCTCGTCTCAAGTGTCTGCCATCCCTCACCATATGCGCGAATCTGTGCCGGGCCAATACCACCTGGGGACGCCATCCGTCCGTACAGCGCACCAACGGAAGTCCTGTATGGTCCTTGCCGAAGCGGCAGACGGCTCCTGGAATCCAAATGAATATCATCGGGATAGGTAAACGGCAACGGAAGAGACTGACGCCACCCCATCGGCATCTGTTGATTGAACGCCGTCAATGTCGCCGCAGTTGACGCATAGCGACCCATCAGGTCGATGAGGTCGACAAGGTTCGTCTTTCCCAGTCTCGCCAAAGCACGCGCGTAGGTATCCGAGTCAAGAGCCCGCGTCGTAAAAAGTTCTCGACCGACTTCCATGATGATCGACTCCGGATCACCCACACCAGTGATCGGCTTGCGATGCCGAACAACGTCAATCAGCATCTCATCCATCCCAACCGCCAACGCATCAAGTTCGTGGAGCGCCCACTCGTAGGGTTGGTCGAGTTCACGCGCCGTAGTCAAGATACCGAGTTCAGTGAGCCGGCGTCCAAGCGGGCCAGAAAACCTGAGATCCGTACCGGAGCCATGGAGCCGTAATAGTGCTGCCGCATCCATGGCCATTCCATCTGAATCGACATTTCGCATCGCCGTATCGTAGGCGTCCCGGCGCGCCACATCGAGTTCCTCTCGTTCTACCGGCGGCAAACGACTCCTAGACACCTCATGCAAATCACCGGAGAGTTGGCCAGCCTGAACATACTCCACCTCAAATAGACCGAACGTCACTCCTACGCATACGACCACAGTCGGGATCCATCGTTGCATCGCGGCCTCCTTGTTCACGTATCCGATGTCCTGTTCATTCTAGGTTCAGTCACTGACGTCCGTCACAAGAGAACTCGTGGAAGGCCCTCGGCGTACGCTCACATGCATTCAAACCACATAGAGTCCCATATAGACAAAGCCAACACCAACTATGACCGCCAACAGACCGAGAGTTCGTATCAGCACGTCGCTAAGTGACTCTCGAAACGGACGTAAAATACCCTGAAAAATACCGTAAAAAGGAGTCGGGAGCACCACCACCGCAAAGGCCAGCGTCACCAACAACCATCCGAAGATCGAAATCCATCCGGCAATCGCTCCCCTACCGTAATCAAAACACAGGAGCACTCCTCCAAACACACCAAGCACCACACCCATAACTCGCACACGAGGAACGGTCGAACATAAGCCGGCGTAAAACCGTAGTGTCGCTCTTGGTGCAAATAACAGCGGGCCACGACCAACAATGACCAAAACCCCAAGCCCGACAAACAAATTCGAGAGTGTATTCATGGCGCTGCCTGCGTGACACTCTTCCACCGCACGTGACTACCGTCAAGGTTTTTAGCCTACCATGCACCAATTACGGAACAATGAAGCGCTCACCACGCCAACCACATCGGGTTCTTCCCCGACACAACTGAGGAACAATAGCCGTCTTCGATGGCAGCCGTTGCTTTCGGTGCGACCGTAAACCTAGAATTAGGCCCGTGTAAGATTGACCACAACGGAACGTGCGACCCTAAAACATTTAGTAACCTGGAAAGGCGCAATGATATGAACGAGATCACACGTCGACGTTTTTTTGGTCGTACCGGTCAATACGCACTCGGTGGCCTCGCCGCCGGTATCTTGCCTCAATTCCTACCCGCACAGGTCTCAGCGCAGCCTCGACAAAACTGGTTGGCGCTCACCAACGAACCAGCAGTCGAGCCCGAGCTACCGATCATTGACCCACATCATCATCTATGGGACAGACCAGGGAATCGCTACATGCTTGAGGAATTATTGGAAGACACTCGTGAGCACAACGTACGCCAAACCGTATTTGTGGAGTGCTCATCGATGTATCGGTCTGATGGACCCGAAGAACTCCGTGTAGTTGGGGAAACTGAATTCGTCCAGGGTGTTGCTGCGAAGAGTGCCAGCGGTCAGTACGGGGAAACCCGGATAGCAACAGGTATCGTCGGTAGTGCCGACCTACAACTCGGCGACCGCGTAGTGCCAGTCCTTGAAGCCCAGATAGCAGCAAGTCCGCAACGTTTCCGTGGCGTCCGGCACCGAGCAGCGTGGGCAGAACCACCAGTGGTAGCCAGACGAACACCAGGTCCAGAGCACCTGCTTCTTGACCCAGATTTTCGTCAGGGCTATTCGCATCTCCGGACTTACGGTCTGTCGTTTGAAGGCTGGGTCTATCACACTCACATCACGGACCTCGCAAACCTGGCCGGGACGTTCCCTGACACAACAATCATCTTTAATCATCTAGGCGGACCAATCGGCATCGAACCCTACGCTGACCGGCGCGACGAGGTGTTTGCGGCTTGGAAACCAGCAGTCGCTGAACTAGCAAAACATCAAAACGTCGTGGCTAAGGTCGGTGGCATCCAGATGGTCGTCAACGGATACGGCTGGCACGAAATGGACCAGCCACCAACATCAGACCAGCTCGTTGCTGCTAACCGTGACTGGTATGACTATATGTTCGAGCAATTTGGTCCCGACCGGTGTATGTTCGAAAGCAACTTCCCGGTCGACAAGTTGTCCTGCTCCTACACGGTCTTATGGAACCAATTTAAAAAGTTAACCACTGCGTTTTCGGACGACGAGCGTGCAGCGATGTTCCATGACACGGCCATGCGGGTTTACCGGCTTCCACACGTCTGACGCAAGCGGGCTGAAAACTTACTCCCTCGGCAACTATCGATCAAAACGCGCGATCCCAAAACTGCCGCGGATACCTCCAACCCAGATCTCATCGCCAATCTCGATAGCGACAGTACCCAGCTTAAAGAAATCGTTACCCTTGAAATCTACACGTTGCTGGACCTGAAGAGTGTCTGGGTCTACCGTCGCAACACGCGCAACTGACAGTTCGCACGGTGTATTCCCCTCACACTGCGTCACGTGACCGGCAACAACTATTTGTCCATCAAGTCCCCAACGCTCGTTGTCTACATTGAATCCAACCGGAGCTGCGTCTATCTGTACCGGCGTTTTCCCTCGCGACAAGCGGACCAAGGCCTGATCACTCCACCCTCCGATATAGAACCATTCACCGTCCTCGGACGAAACCAAACCATTAGGTCCAGGCATCTGGCTTCCGGGGACTTCGGACCAGCCACGCGCCCGATGCCATTCCCACAATTCGCCGCCATCCCTGTCAAAGTTCGTCGCTCCAAGCACGCCGTCTGGAAGCGTCGTAATTGAGTTGATACGTCGAGTCCCCTGCGGCGCGACGATACAACCGATCCACTGAAGAGTCGGGTCAGTTCCTCTTGTATCAAGATTGAACACTTCGATTGCTTCCCGTGGGCCGTGCCCGACCACGTACAAGGTGTGCCGGCCACCAGTCCCTTCACGAAGTGTCAGCCCGTGAGGTTGAAAACTGTTCGTGGGACCTGGGCACGCCTGGTAGATGTCGGTGTTGTGCGCCGGCGACATAGCGTTCTCGGGAAATATCTCTCGGGCACTATGGTCACGAATGTCGACCGCGTAGATTGGCCCCTCCACGTCAGACACTCGCCCGGACGCAATCACCCACGGAGTATTCGGTATTTCATACAGGTCTTCAGGGTTGGTGGTTCCACACACGAATCGAACGTCACCGTCTGGTTCGCAGGTCTGACCAGTCGCCGTATCGACACCAAAAAACGCTATACAAAGTAAACAAAAACAAAGCCGCCACACCATAAGAGCTACCTCCATAACTTATCCTTCTCTGACCCAGAGTTGTAACACAGAACTTTCTTTAATAGGGGCCAAAACCACGGCAGCAGCGAGCCCCAACGCGACGTCCGTCAGACGTTCCGGAGCGCGTCCGCCAGGTTGTTCAATGCGCGCTCGACTAATTGCCTCGACGTCGCGACGTTCATGCGCATCCGACCAGCTCCTCCAAGGCCGTAATTAGACCCGGGGTTGAGGTGAATTCGTGCATGCTCCACCAGATAGCCCTGAAACAACGATTCGGCGGTTGACGAATCGTCCGCAGCCGCCCGTTGGTTCGTATTCGTTTTGTCCAGCGCTTCGGCAACGTCCAACCAGCTCAGATAGGTCCCCTCAGGTTTGATGCAATTGACGAGTGGAACATTTGCACTAACAAACGACTCCACAAAACGCTGCGTGCCGTCGATGTACTCGACGAGCTGGTCGAGCCAGTCCTCACATTCGTCGTAGGCAGCCTCAGCGGCAACGATCGCCAACGTGCTCATTGCCTGCCGGAGCTGTCCGGGACCCGTCACTCGATCAAGGTACTCACGATTTCCCGAAAACATATAGGCACATCGCATGGCCGACAGGTTGAACGACTTACTGACCGACTTATACGTAATGCTGTTTCTCACAATCTCTTCATCGTCAAGAGTTGCGTACGGCGTATAGGTGTACCCTGCGGTTACAAAATCGCAATGGATCTCGTCGGCGAGTACAACGACGCGTCGACGGGTACAAATTTCGCCCAGCCTTGTCAGATCCTCACGAGACCAGACATTCCCCGTCGGATTATGCGGATTACAGAGAATAAACGCATGGACGTCATGGTCGATTCTCCGTTCAAAGTCATCGAAATCGATCACGTAACGCCCGTTAACTAATTGCAAGGGGCTCTCTTCCGCAATCGCATCGACGATACGAATGTCGGCGTAGAAGCCGTCATAGGTTGGTGCAAGAACTAGTACTTTGCTTCGTGGCGGACAGAACGCGCGTAAGGTGCTGATAATCGCCGGGTGAACCCCCGCCGAATGACAGATCGTCTCCGGGTCAATCCCCAAGTTGTAGCGTCGTTGGTTCCAGTTAACGATGGAATCCAGGTATGACTGCGGAACCGTGAGATAGCCGTAGTTTTCATGCTCAACTCGCTCGCGCAGCGCTCGCGTAATAGCTGGAGCAGACCGAAAATC